>CAVHYP010000009.1:0-25377 GCA_963640465.1 Bacteroidaceae bacterium
GGTGTAA
The DNA here is from genome assembly GCA_963640465.1 of Bacteroidaceae bacterium. GTDB lineage: Bacteria > Bacteroidota > Bacteroidia > Bacteroidales > Bacteroidaceae > Colivivens. Next base: position 8 of record CAVHYP010000009.1, read on the forward strand.
AACAAGTGCGTTGCAAACATTGCGAGCGATGCTCGAACGAGCAAACATGGCGAGCTGACGCTCGAACGCTATCGTCTACGCTCTCGGAGAGAGCTGACTCCTATTTTCCCCGTTCTTTGACTTATTGGAACAATGTTGTGCGAGCGAAGCTCGAACTCAACCGTATACGCGGAGAAAGCTGGCTACTTTCACTGTATTCATTTCTGTCTGCATAAAATCATCTGTATTCTTACTGCGGTTTCAAATAAAAGCTGTACTTTTGCAGACTGGTAATGGGACACGGCATGTGTAGCTCCTTCTGCATTGGCATTGAATGTCTGCTGTGTTGGGAGGGCGTTGAATGTTGACTATATTAAGGATGAAATTTGTATCGATATGAATCGTGAGGATTTGCTTGCCCGGTTGATGAGGGCAATGATTGGATATGACAGTGGGGATGTGAAGCGTATCCAGCATTTTGTGAAGGTGCATGATTTTGCACGGTGTATCGGCTACTCGGAGGGAATGGACGATGAACTGCTCTTTGTGCTTGAGGCTGCTGCCATCCTTCACGATGTAGGCATTCATGCTGCCGAGTCGCGTTATGGCGACAGTAATGGGAAGCATCAGGAGGAACTTGGCCCCGACGAGGCTCGCAAGGTGTTGGCTGGGGTAGGGGGCTTCACGAGTGAACAGACGGATCGCATCTGTTGGCTTATTGCCCACCATCACACTTATACCGGGGTGACTTCGCAGGACCACCGCATATTGCTTGAGGCAGACTTCCTGGTCAATTCTTTTGAAGATGGGATTTCGATTGAGGGTATCGTTGCTTTCCGCAACAATGTGTTCCGTTCTGCTTCTGCCATCAGTATGCTGAACGACATGTGGGGTTTGACGGAATGATGATGACAGCGTAGTGTGTCGGGTTCTCTGGCTTGATTGGTCTGTTTGCCTTTGATGGAATGAAAAGCCGGAGGTGTGTTACTTCTGGTTTTCTGCAATGGTGAGTTTGAGGAGCTCTTCGTAGGTGCCGTTGAAGACATTGACATCTACGTTGCCTTTGATGCCGTCGATCTCGCCGCGGTCGGAGTGTTGCCATATTTTCCACTCGCCTTTGTAGGAGAGTTCTTCCACGTAGTAGTGGGCAATCCAGAATGGATAGCGGTCGAACTCGGGTGTGTTGAGATAGTTGACTCGGAATGAGTAGTAGGTATATAGAATAGGTGTGACTCGATAGTGCTGTTCCACGTAATTCATCCATTTGATGACGTTCTCGCGCAGTTTGGCAGGTGTGAGATTGTCGATTTTTTCCACATCAAGTATTGGAAGTATGTCGTAGTCTTCGAGTTGGGCAATACGGCAGAAGTGTTTTGCCTGGCTTATGGGATTGCTGTGGGTGGAGAAGAAATGGTAGGCTCCGCGGAGATAACCGTTTTTGTGTGCCTGGGCGAAATTCTCGTTGAAGTTCTCGTCGATGATGTCTGTTCCCTCGGTTGCCTTTATCAGAATGAAACGGATGGGGACTCCGTTGATTTCTGCATTGCGCAGCCGGTCCCAGTCGATTTCCTGCTGGTAGTGGCTGATGTCGATTCCACGTACTTCACCGTCGGGATAGACTATTTTGCCGAATTTGGCTCTGATGACAAAGGCATTGTCGATGATGAGCTTGCATCCGAAGTAGACGAACACGACCATTATGAATGCAACGAGGGTCCACAGTATATAAAAAGGAGCACGATGCAAAGGGGAAGAACTTTGCGTTTTCTTCCCCTTTCTCGTGACCGCCAGTGTCTTTTTGGTCTTGACTTTTGGCGTCGGTTTCTTTTTTTTCTTGGCTGTCTTGGTTGGTGACATTATTTTGCCTGCTCCAACTTGAGTGTCTTTGTTGATTGGTCGCAAACTTCTGTCGGTCCCCAATACTGTATTGGCCCAGGATAGACGTATGCTGTCTGCTTTGCCCATTCGTCGCGGTGGGCTGCGAAGAACTTGAACGGTGCGCCGTCGAGCTCTACGAGGGCTTTGCGGATAACAGGCTTCATCTTGCCGTTGCGCTTCTCCATGTTCATCATCATTGTGATTGGCACACCTCCTGCAACCCATTCAGCGGCTGGAGCTGTGGTGTTCTTCACGATTGACATGTAGCCGGTCTTGCCGTTGGCAACGAGGCGTGAAGCATTGAATCCGAGTGAGTAGCAGTAGTCGGCATCGTAGTTGGATGGGGCTGCGCAACGTCCTTCGTATCCGAAGAAGTGGTGCTGTGTGCCGAACTTGCCTACGTACTTGCCTTCTTTCTTCCACTGTTCGAGTTTTGCTGCAACCATTGTTGAGAGGAGTTTCTCAGTCTCGATGAGTGACACCTGTACGTTTCCGTGTGGGTCGCGGTCGAGTGCGAGCTGACGTGCAACGCTTGTAGGAAGTGAGTTGAACACTGCGAGGTTGTCTTTTGAGATGTGGTTCTTCACGAAGTCAATCTGCTCGCTGCGTCCGAGGTTCTGTGCCTCAGGTGTTGCCAGCACGTCGTTGAGCTGTGCAATGAGTTTCTTGATTGCGGGGATGAACTCGATGAGTCCTTCTGGAATGAGCACTGTACCGAAGTTGTTGCCTTCTGCTGCACGGTCGGCTACTGCCTGTGCGATGTAGGTAACCACGTCGTCGAGTGACATTTCCTTTGCCTCTACTTCCTCGCTCACGAGGCAGATGTTTGGCTGGCACTGGAGTGCGCACTCGAGTGCGATGTGGGATGCAGAACGGCCCATAAGTTTGATGAAGTGCCAGTATTTGCGTGCTGAGTTGCAGTCGCGCTGGATGTTGCCGATGAGTTCTGAGTAGGTCTTGCAGGCTGTGTCGAATCCGAATGAGGTCTCAATCTGCTCATTCTTCAGGTCGCCGTCGATGGTCTTAGGACAGCCTATGACCTGTACTCCATACTTCTTCATTGCGTAGTACTCAGCGAGTACGCATGCATTGGTGTTGGAGTCGTCGCCTCCGATGATGACCAATGCCTTGATGTTGAGTTCTCGGAGAATCTGGATTCCCTTTTCGAACTGGTCAACTTCTTCGAGTTTTGTACGTCCGGAACCGATGATGTCGAAACCGCCGGTATTGCGGTATTCGTCCATGAGTTCGGGAGTGATTTCAATGTACTTGTGGTCGACAAGTCCTCCAGGACCAAGAATGAATCCGTAGAGACGGCTTGCGGGGTTGAGTGACTTGATTCCGTCGAACAGACCGGAGATGACGTTGTGTCCGCCTGGAGCCTGACCTCCGGAGAGGATTACGCCGACATTGAATGGTGCGTAGTCTTTCTTCTCTCCTGGTTCGAACTCGATTATAGGCATTCCGTATGTGTTAGGGAACAGAGCCTTGATCTCTTCCTTGTCGCCAACAGATTGTGTTGGAGCACCTTCTTTGGCAGCCACTGGGCCGAGCAGGGCTTTTGGCAATTTCGGCTGATAGGCAGCACGGGCAATTTGCAATGCACTTTTTTCCATCTTTGTATTGTTTAAATTGAACGATTAATATCTTTCTATCTGATTTTAGGGGCAAAGTTAGAAAAAAATACTTTAGGCATCACTCATAGTCGGAATTTATTTGTAACTTTGAAAAACAAAAACTGATGTTTAACTTTTAATTGTTCGTTTAATATGGCAAAGAGAAGACTATTGAAGAAGAGTTTGCAACTGGTGATGGGTGACTTGTTCACTGCCTCAATCGTTGCTTCAGTGAACGAAAACGCTGGCCAGGAAAAAGTGCACGAGGTGCAGGGGAAGATAATAGATGTGTATTCCGGCTTCAATTCGCGCCTGAGCAGTTATGAACGCAAGAATGCAAAAGCCTACTTCAAGAAGTATAAGGAGGAATTCTCGAAGGAAGTTGACACCATCCTTGATGTGCTCAACAGTTTCGGCGGTGAATAGGGCTGAGCCAGCCGTGAAGGTGTGTGGAACCGGACTTGCTGGAACCGGACTTGCTGGAAACGCTAGCAACATACCCCGTATGGAATTCAAATGGCAGTATTCGCATGGGAAAATATGCTGCAGAACAGAAAAAAAACGGGGAATCGCTTGTCGGTAATGTTTTATGATGTATCTTTGCACCGTCAAAAATTGATTATGGTACACGTAAAAGGTTTTACATACATATAGGATTACGAAGGTTTTGGGGGACTGATTTCCGCAAGGATTTCAGTCCCTCTTCTTTTGGAAGCACTGATGACCAATTAATCATTTGATTTTAAACAACAAACAATACAAACAAATTATATAAAACTCGTATTTGATTCTAATATGGAACCATTGAAGCATGAATGTGGGGTGGTAATGATAAGGTTGCTCAAACCTCTGAAGTATTACCAGGAGAAATATGGTACGTGGATGTATGGACTGAACAAGCTCTACCTCCTGATGGAGAAACAGCATAACCGTGGACAGGAAGGTGCAGGACTTGCGTGTGCGAAACTTGCTGCACATCCGGGAGATGAGTATATGTTCCGTGAACGTGCGCTGGGCAGCGGTGCAATAACCGAACTGTTCCAGACTGTGCACAACCGACTGAATACGCTGACACCGGAGCAAATGGCTGACGCAGACTATGCTCAGCAGTATGTGCCTTATGCAGGAGAAATTTACATGGGACATCTGAGGTATTCCACCACTGGAAAGAGTGGACTGGCACATGTACATCCTTTCCTCCGCCGCAACAACTGGAGAGCAAAGAACCTCTGTCTGTGTGGCAACTTCAATCTGACAAATGTTGACGATGTGTTCAACGAGATAGTGTCGCAAGGTCAGCATCCACGCATATACAACGACACTTACATCATGTTGGAGCTGATTGGACACAGGCTCGACCGCGAGAGTGAGCGAGTGTATGAACTTGCCAAAGAGAAGCATCTCGAAGGAAAAGACATCACATCTTTTATAGAAGACAATATCGACATCACCAACATACTGAAAACGTCAACACCTATGTTTGACGGCGGCTATGTGCTTTGCGGATTTACGGGCAGCGGAGAAATGTTCTCAATGCGCGACCCTTGGGGCATACGTCCTGCATTCTGGTATCATGACGACGAGATTCTTGTGGTGACATCGGAGCGTCCGGTCATCCAGACTGCTTTCGAACTGGAGACTGAACAGGTGCACGAACTGTTGCCGGGGCAGGCAATCACTGTGAAGAAGAACGGGGAAGTGAACCTGACTCAGATTCTGCAACCGCGCAACTTCAGTGCCTGCTCATTCGAACGAATCTATTTCAGCCGTGGTTCCGATCAGAACATCTATCGGGAGAGAAAAGCGCTGGGCGAACAGCTCACTCCAAAAATCTCCAAAGCCATTGACGGCGATTTGGACCACACAGTGTTCAGCTTCGTTCCAAACACAGCAGAGGTGGCATTCTACGGAATGCTTGACGGTTTCAAGAAACAGTTGAACGAATACAAGGTGGAGCAACTGTATAAGTTGACACGCACCCACCAACCGACCAAAGACGAGATAAGAACTGTGCTGCAGGATTATGTGAGGAGCGAGAAAGTCGCAATCAAAGACATCAAACTGCGAACATTCATCACCGAAGGCAATTCGCGAAACGACCTTGCGGCACATGTGTACGACATAACTTATGGTTCGCTTGTGCCTCATGTGGACAATCTGGTTATCATAGACGACTCAATAGTAAGAGGAACAACACTGAAAGAAAGTATCTTGCGAATATTGGACCGACTCCATCCGAAAAAAATTGTTCTGGTCAGTTCGTGTCCGCAAGTGCGCTATCCCGACTATTATGGCATCGACATGTCGCGCATGGAAGAATTCATCTCGTTCCGCGCAGCAATCGAACTGCATATCGAAAGGGGCAGTTGGCAAACCATACACGATATATATGAAAAATGTGTGGAACAAAGCAAGTTGCCTGCTACGGAGATGCAGAACTATGTAACGAAAATCTACAAGCCATTCACTCCAGAAGAGATATCTGCCAAGATGGTCGACATGCTCCGTCCGGAAGGAATGACCACGCCGATTGAAATCGTCTACCAGTCGCTTGAAGGACTCCACAAGGCTTGTCCCAATAGTCCTGGAGACTGGTACTTCAGCGGCAATTATCCGACACCAGGCGGCGTGAAACTTGTGAACCAGGCTTTCATCAACTATTATAAGGCAAAGTTTGAGAAAGTAAGCAACTGACAGAAAAAGAAACAACTAAACATACAGACACAATACACAAATATCATTCAGCATGGAAACAAAATACATATTTGTCACTGGCGGAGTAGTTTCTTCGCTTGGCAAAGGAATCGTTTCATCCAGCATCGGCAAGTTGCTGCAGGCACACGGCTACAAAATCTCTATTCAGAAGTTCGACCCCTACATCAACATTGACCCGGGCACACTGAACCCGTATGAGCACGGAGAATGCTATGTGACCGTGGACGGAATGGAAACCGACCTTGACCTGGGACACTATGAACGTTTCACCGGCATACGTACTACCCGGGACAACTCAGTCACTACCGGACGCATCTATCAGGCAGTGATTGACAAGGAACGTCATGGCGACTATCTGGGAAAGACCATCCAGGTGGTTCCGCATATCACAAACGAAATCAAGGCGAGAATCAAATCGCTTGCTTCCAAGCAGAAACTGGACTTTGTCATCACAGAAATCGGCGGTACCATTGGTGACATTGAGAGCGCTCCTTTCATGGAAGCCATCCGTCAGTTGAGATGGGAGATGGGGCACAATGCCATCAATGTGCATCTGACTTATGTCCCTTATCTGCGTGCAGCAGGCGAATTGAAAACCAAACCTACACAGCACTCAGTGAAAGAACTGCAGGGAATGGGTATTCAGCCGGACATCCTTGTGCTGCGTACGGAACGTCATCTGGATTCCTCTATATTAAATAAGGTGGCATCATTCTGCAATGTGGAACCGGAATGTGTGGTTCAGAGCGAAGACTTGCCAAGTATTTATGAAGTGCCCATCAATATGCAGAACCAGGGACTCGATGTTTCTATTTTGCGCAAACTGGATGTGCCAGTCGGTGAAAAGCCTGCTCTGCTGCCATGGCGCAACTTCCTGAAGAAGCAGAAAGAGGCAACGGAGGAAATCCATGTAGGACTTGTAGGCAAGTACGACCTTCAGGATGCATACAAAAGCATACGCGAGAGTCTGTCGCTTGCAGCAATATACAATGGAAAGAAAGCGAAGATTCATTTTGTAAACAGCGAATACATCACTCCGGACAATGTAGAGGAGAAACTGAGCGGACTGGCTGGAGTCGTCATTTGCCCAGGTTTCGGACAGAGAGGCATTGAGGGAAAGATAACAGCCATTCAGTACACACGCACGCATGATATCCCGACATTCGGAATTTGTCTGGGAATGCAAATGATGGTAATTGAGTTTGCCCGCAATGTCCTTGGATACAGTGATGCTCACAGTATTGAGATGGCACCCGACACCAAACACAATGTGATTGACCTGATGGAAGACCAGAAAAACATCACGAATATGGGCGGAACCATGCGCCTCGGTGCTTACGGATGTGATTTGAAGGAAGGAAGCCGTGTGCGTCAGATTTATGGAACCGACCATATCGAGGAACGCCATCGTCACAGATATGAGTTCAATAATGAATATATCAACGAATATGAATCACACGGAATGAAATGTGTGGGATTCAATCCGGAAAACAATCTTGTCGAGATTGTTGAGATCCCAGGAAAAACCTGGTTTGTCGGTACACAGTTCCATCCTGAATACTCAAGCACAGTGCTGCATCCGCATCCGCTGTTCCTTGATTTCATCAAGACCATTGCTGAGAACAATTCCGAAAAATAAGTAGCTGTAAAGTGAAAACGGAATTGTAACAACGGAAAAATCATGTGTGTCGGGCAAAAAATATATGAATTGTTTGCGCAAACAAAAAAAAGCTCGTAAATTTGCAGCGTAAAAAGAAACTCAAATGAAATTCGGCTTAATAGACAAGACTGCATTCAACGTTCTGATGGCGTTTGGTAATCAGAATTCGAAGAATAACAAGAACCAGAATAACAATCAGGGTCTTGGTATTGCGTTGTGTCCGTTTACCAGTCGAATGGACTAGATGAAAAAAAGAAAATGACGCAGATATAGAAAGAAAAAGATAAGGACTGGTTCTTAAACGGAATCAGTCCCCTTTTTTTATAAGTAGGAGCAACTACAAGTAGAACAGACAACAACAAACATAATTATAACAACACAAACACAAAACAAAAAACAAAAGGAACTATGTGTGGCTTTGTAGGAATTCTGAAAATCAAAGGTGATGCACACCTGAAGAGAGAACAAGCATTGAAGATGTCGGCAAAGATTCGCCATCGCGGACCGGACTGGAGCGGAGTCTACAGCAATGACGATGCAATCCTGGCACATGAACGTCTGGCAATCGTCGACCCTCTGTCAGGTGGACAGCCTTTGTATTCCATGGACAAGAAAAAAGTATTGGCAGTAAATGGAGAAATATACAACCATCAGGCAATACGCAAGGAGACAGAAGATTCATACCAGTATCAGACTGGCTCGGACTGCGAGGTGATACTTGCACTTTACGAGAAGTACGGAGTTGATTTCATAGACAAACTGAATGGAATCTTTGCCTTCGTCCTCTATGATTCAACCACAGATGATTATCTCATTGCACGCGACCCTATAGGTGTAATTCCCCTTTATATAGGTCATGACAAGGACGGAACGGTTTATGTGGCAAGTGAATTGAAGGCTTTGGAGGGACATTGTGAAAGTTATGAACCATTCCTTCCGGGACACTATTGCACAAGTAAACATGGGGGTAAAATAGAACGCTGGTACAAACGTCCTTGGTTTCACTACGACGGAATGGAATGGTCTACTTCCGACCGCACAGAAGCAGTGAAACTGGTTAAGGATGGACTTATGGCTTCAGTAAAGCGCCAGTTGATGAGTGATGTGCCCTATGGAGTGCTTCTCTCTGGTGGACTCGACAGTTCTGTAGTCTCAGCTATTGCCAAACTCTATTCGGCAAAACGAGTAGAGACAAACGACAAACATGATGCATGGTGGCCACAGCTCCATTCATTTGCAGTGGGGCTCAAAGGTGCTCCCGACCTTGTGAAGGCAAAAGAAGTGGCAGACCATATCGGAACCATACATCATGAAGTGAACTACACGATTCAGGAAGGACTGGATGCAATACGCGATGTCATCTACTATATAGAGACTTACGACGTGACAACAGTGCGCGCAAGTACTCCGATGTACCTGCTGGCACGCGTCATTCGCAGTATGGGAATAAAGATGGTGTTGAGCGGTGAAGGTGCTGACGAAATCTTCGGTGGTTACCTGTATTTCCACAAAGCTCCAAACGCAAAGGAATTTCATGAGGAAACAGTCAGGAAACTCAGCAAACTGTATATGTACGACTGTCTGAGAGCAAACAAGTCTCTCCTTGCATGGGGAATCGAAGGTCGTGTACCTTTCCTTGACAAGGAATTCCTGGATATTGCAATGTCCATCGACCCGGCACTGAAGATGTGTCCTGGAAAAACAATGGAAAAGGGAGTTGTGCGTGAAGCATTTGCCGACATGCTGCCAGCATCAGTGGCTTGGAGACAGAAAGAGCAGTTCAGCGACGGAGTGGGCTACAGCTGGATAGATACACTTAAGGACATCACTTCGAAGGCTGTGTCCGACGAACAGATGGCACATGCAGCAGAGCGTTTCCCAATCAATCCGCCAATGAACAAGGAAGAGTATTACTATCGTTCAATATTCGAAGAGCACTTCCCAAGTGAATCTGCTGCTCGCAGTGTGCCAAGTGTACCGAGTGTAGCTTGTTCCACTGCAGAAGCACTGGCATGGGACAAGGCGTTCCAAAACATGAACGACCCAAGCGGACGTGCTGTGGCTGATGTACATGAAGATGCATAACAATAAAAGCAAACGTAATAGTTGAAGCAAAAGTAACAGTACAAGCAAACGTAACAATATAATATAGAGAAATAAACAACAAACAAATCATAATTAGGGTTATTAAGTAAACAACACAAACTAAACACGATTAAAAACACCCCCCCAAAAAAAAGAATTTGACTATGAGTAAGTTAAGATTTGACGTAGTGCAAGACGCTTTCAAGAAGAAAGCCTTGCCAGTAGACATCCCAAGTGAACGCCCTTCAAAGTATTTTGGAGAGCTGGTGTTCAACCGTGAAAAGATGCGCAAGTATCTTGATTTGTCAACTTACAACAAGTTGGTCGACTGCATTGACAATGGTCATGCTCTCGATCGTGCTATTGCCGACAAGGTGGCAGAGGGAATGAAGACATGGGCAATGGAGCATAAGGTGACTCATGTGACACACTGGTTCCAGCCACTGACTGAAGGAACAGCCGAGAAGCACGACTCATTCCTCGAATACGACCAGAAGGGCGGTATGATAGAGGAATTCAATGGCAAGTCCCTTATTCAGCAGGAACCGGATGCAAGTTCATTCCCAAGTGGAGGTATCAGAGCTACATTCGAGGCTCGTGGATATACTGCATGGGACCCGACTTCACCAGTATTCATCCAGGATGACACTCTTTGTATTCCAACCGTATTCGTGTCATACACAGGTGAGGCTCTCGACTATAAGACTCCTCTCAAGAAAGCATTGAAAGCAGTGAGTGATGCAGCTGTAGATATCTGCAAGATGTTTGACCCCAATGTCAAGAAGGTCTATTCATATCTTGGTTGGGAACAGGAGTACTTCCTTGTTGACGAAGATCTGTATGCAGCACGTCCAGACCTTATGCTTACCGGACGCACACTCATGGGACACGAATCTTCAAAGAACCAGCAGTTGGATGACCACTACTTCGGAGCAATCCCTACACGTGTGGTTTCATTCATGAAGGAAGTGGAGATTGAGGGCTACAAGCATGGCATTCCATTGAAGACACGCCATAATGAGGTTGCACCAAACCAGTTTGAGTTGGCTCCAATCTTTGGAGAGACAAACCTCTCAAATGACCAGAACCAAATGATCATGAACTTGATGTCGAACATTGCGCGTAAGCATGGCTTCGTACTTCTTCTTCATGAAAAACCATTTGCCGGCATCAATGGTTCGGGAAAACACAACAACTGGTCTCTCGGTACAGATACTGGCACACTGTTGCTTGCTCCAGGCAAGGATGCAATGGGTAACCTGCAGTTCGTAACCTTCTTTGTGAATGTCTTGGTAGCTGTTCAGAAGCACAACGGACTGTTGAAGGCTTCTATCGCTTCAGCAACAAATGCTCACCGTCTTGGTGCAAACGAGGCACCACCAGCAATCATCTCTTCATTCCTTGGAGCAACAATGACCAACGTGCTCCGTAAACTTCTTGAGGTACCTTCAGACACTCCAATCGAAATTGCAGGTAAGAAGGGTGCATCAGTCGGAATTGTTGAGATACCTGAAATCTTCATCGACAATACCGACCGAAACAGAACCAGTCCATTTGCATTTACTGGCAACCGTTTCGAATTCCGTGCAGTTGGTTCAAGTGCCAACAATGCAGGTGCTATGACTACCCTCAACGCTGCTGTTGCTGAACAGTTGAAGGCATTCAAAGTAGCGGTTGACAAGGAGATGTCAGCAGGAAAACCAATGAACATCGCCTTCATGGATATATTGAAACCACTTATTGCAAGTGTAATCGATACAGTTTGCTTCGATGGCAACGGCTATTCTGATGAATGGCCAATTGAGGCAAAGAAACGTGGACTTGATGTCGAGACAAGTGTTCCTGAGATGTTCAAGGAGTTCACAAAGCCAGCTTCTGTGGAGATGTTCACAAGCACTAATGTATATACAAAAGAAGAACTTGAGGCTCGCAACGAGGTTAAGTGGGAAACATACACAAAGAAGGTTCAGATTGAAGCCCGCGTGATGGGACGTATGGCAATCAACCATATCATACCAGCCGCTCTTGCATATAAGAACCGCCTGCTCACCATCATCTCACGACTCAAGGAAATCTATCCTGATGACTTGGAGTCAATGGCATCTACAGAGTTGGAACTCTTGAAGAAGGTTACAAAACTCATTGATGACGTTCGCACCAAGACATATGCAATGATTGATGCACGCAAGGCTGCCAACAAAATTGAGAACGAATACGAAAAGGCTACTGCCTACCACGATATTGCAGAGTCACTCTTCGCTATCCGCCGTCCGATTGACAAGCTGGAGGAAATCGTCGACAATGATCTCTGGCCCTTGCCGAAGTATCGCGAGATTCTATTCATCAACTAAATAAATAATTTCTTTGGGAAGTTCCTCCTTTCTTCGGGAGGGAGGAACTTTGTTTACTTGTTGAATAGTGCACAATATGGCTTATTAATGCATGGACGACAAACAGACTAAATGCATGATGTTATAATAGAACAAATGCATAGACGACAAACAGACTAAACACATAGACGACAAACAGACTATTACCCGAACACAAAACAAACACGGTTATATGAAAACGCTGTATAATAAAGAAAACGAACATGATGCATGTGGCGTAGGACTGTTGGCAGATTTGAAGAGCAACAAAACCCATCAGTTGGTGGATGATGCCCTCACAGTCCTTGAAAACATGAGACATCGTGGAGCCGAATCAGCAGACAACAGATCTGGTGACGGTGCAGGTATCCTCGTACAGATACCACATGAGTTTATTCTTCTTCAAGGCATTCCAGTACCTGAAAGAGGCAAATATGGAACAGGACTTGTATTCCTTCCAAAAGACAGAAACTTGCATGACGCTTATCTTGATTTGATTCACCGGGAAGTGGAGTCAGCAGGATTTGTCCTTTCACACGTACGTAACGTACCAGTCAATTCAGATGTCCTGGGCGGTGCTTCTGCAGACACAGAACCAGATATTGTCCAGCTGTTCATCACTGGAGCACAGGACTTCGACCGCTTCGAAGTCGACCTTTATCTACTTCGCAAACACATCGAACAACAGATTGACGACAAGGATTTCTATATCGTATCATTGTCGAGCAAAACAATAATATATAAAGGAATGCTCACATCCATGCAGTTGCGTGAGTATTTCCCGGACTTGAGCAGTCCGTTCTTTACGAGTGGTATGGCAATAGTCCACTCACGATTCAGTACAAACACATTCCCTACTTGGTCGTTGGCTCAACCGTTCAGAATGTTGTCCCACAACGGAGAGATAAACACCATACGTGGCAACAGAGGTTGGATGGAAGCCAGGGAGAGCGTGCTCTCATCCAAGGTCTTGGGAGATGTGAAGGGCATTCACCCGATACTTCAGCCAAACATGAGCGACAGTGCGTCGTTCGACAATGCACTTGAGTTCTTTGTAATGTCAGGTCTAAGTTTGCCTCATGCCATTTCCATGATGGTGCCAGAGTCATTCAATGACCGCAATCCTATAAGCAACGAACTGAAGGCTTATTACGAATACCATTCCATTTTGATGGAACCATGGGACGGTCCAGCTGCCCTGTTGTTCTCCGATGGACGCTATGCCGGCGGAATGCTCGACAGAAACGGTCTTCGTCCTTGCCGTTATATCATTACTGAGGACGGACGTTTCATTGTGGCATCAGAGGCTGGTTGTCTTAAGGTCGACCCGCAGATTATAAAAGAGAAAGGGAAGTTGCAGCCTGGCAAGATCATGATGGTCGATACCGAGGACGGCAAGATTTACAGAGACGCAGAGATTAAGTCTTTGCTTGCAAATGAATGCGACTACGAACGTTGGTTGCAGACAAACCGAATAGAACTCAATAAGCTCCATAGTGGGCGAAAAGTTGAGAACAGTGTCAGTGAGTTCCAGCGCAAGTTGCGATGCTTTGACTTTACTCGTGAGGATGTCGATAGAGTCATCGTCCCGATGTGTGCCAATGCACAGGAACCATTGACATCAATGGGCAACGACACACAACTTGCAGTGTTGTCCGACAAGCCTCAGTTGCTGTTCAACTATTTCCGCCAGCAGTTTGCGCAGGTTACCAACCCACCAATCGACCCGATTCGTGAGGAATTGGTCATGTCGTTGACAGAGTACATAGGTGCAGTCGGCATGAATATCCTTACTCCGAATGAGTCACATTGCAAGATGGTTCGTCTGCCGCAGCCAGTGCTTACCAACACAGAACTTGATTTGCTTTGTAACATCCGCTATAAAGGATTCAACACCGAGAAACTGTCAATCTTGTTTGACAAGAGCAAGGGCGAGGCTGGTTTGAAGGAACGACTCGACGAACTGTGTCATGAGGCAGAGGAATCAGTTGACAAGGGTATCAATTACATTATATTGAGCGACCGTGGAGTCGACGAGACTCATGCCGCCATTCCTTCATTGCTCGCAGTAAGCACCATCCACCATTACTTGCTTTCCATCCAGAAACGAGTACAGACCGCTTTGATAGTCGAGAGCGGTGAAATTCGTGAGGTGATGCATGCAGCTCTGTTGCTCGGTTATGGAGCAAGTGCCATCAACCCATATATGGCATTTGCAGTTATTGACGACCTTGTGAAGCACGGAGAAGTGCAACTTGACTATGCAACTGCCGAACACAATTACATCAAGGCCATCGACAAGGGCTTGTTGAAGATAATGAGTAAAATGGGAATCAGTACCATCCGTTCTTATCGTGGAGCCAAGATATTTGAATCTATCGGACTGAGTGAAGATTTGCTGAAGACATACTTCGGAACTTCAACTTCTTCAATGGGTGGCATAGACCTGTCAAACATCGCTGCCGATGCAATCAGAATGCACGAGCAGGGATTCATCCAGACTCCGTCCGATATTCTGCCGTTCATCGGTCAGTATTCATTCCGCAAGGACGGAATCAAGCATGCCTGGACTCCAGATGCAATAGCAACCCTCCAGCTTGCCACTCGTACTGGCAGTTACAAGAAATTCAAGGAGTTCACACACATCGTTGATGATGTGAAAGATCCATTGTTCCTTCGTCAGTACTTCAAATTCAAGTCCAACCCGATTCCGTTGGATGAAGTGGAACCGGAAGAGAACATCATGAAGCGCTTTATCGGTGCAGCCATGTCGTTCGGTGCCATCAGTAAGGAAGCGCACGAAACCATTGCTCTTGCCCTGAACAAAATCGGAAGCCGCAGCAATACCGGAGAAGGTGGAGAAGACGAAGAGCGCTTTGCTGCCAAGGTCGATGGAGTTTCCTTGAGCAGTGCCGTGAAGCAGGTTGCTTCCGGACGTTTTGGCGTCACAACCGAATATCTTGTCAATGCCCAGGAGATACAGATTAAGGTTGCACAGGGTGCCAAGCCGGGTGAAGGCGGTCAGTTGCCAGGATTCAAGGTGAACGAAATCATTGCCAAGACCCGTCACTCCATTCCTCAGATTTCACTCATTTCCCCTCCACCTCATCACGATATCTATTCTATCGAAGATCTGTCGCAACTTATCTTCGACTTGAAGAATGTCAATCCAAATGCCCAGATAAGCGTCAAGCTCGTGGCTGAGGGTGGGGTAGGAACCATTGCTGCCGGAGTGGCAAAGGCAAAGGCCGACATTGTTGTCATCTCGGGTGCTGAAGGCGGAACCGGTGCTTCTCCAGCTTCATCTGTACGATACGCAGGAGTTTCTCCGGAAATCGGTCTTGCAGAAACTCAGCAGACACTCGTGCTGAACGGATTGAGAGAGCAGATAGAAATTCAAGTCGACGGTCAGTTGAAGTCTGGCAAGGACATCGTTGCCATGGCTCTGCTTGGTGCAGGTCAGTTTGGTTTCGGAACTGCGCAGCTCATTGTCCTTGGATGTCTGTTGATGCGCAAGTGCCATACCAATGCTTGTCCGGTGGGTGTCGCAACACAAGACCCGCATCTGCGCAAGCACTTCCTCGGACGTGCCGAGTACTTGGTGAACTTCTACACATTCCTTGCCCGTGAAGTGCGTGAGTATATGGCAGAGATGGGCTTCCGCAAGTTTGCTGACATGATTGGACGTACGGATATGATAGAGATTGACCAAAGCCGTCTTAACGACAAGACCCGTTCTCTTGACTTCAGCAAACTGCTTGCAAAGGTCGACAATGGAAGTTCTCTCCACAAGTTGGTTCATCCAATCCACAAGATCTATGATGTGTTGGACCGCGACATGATTATGGCAACCAAGGATTATGTCGAGTTGGGCAGGAACGTGACCCTTGCATACGACATCATCAATACCAACCGTTCTGTCGGCGCCATGCTTTCCGGTGAGCTGACCAAGAAGTATGGAGGCAAAGGTCTTCCCGATGGTTCCATCAATGTCCGTTTCAAGGGTTCTGCCGGACAGAGTTTCGGTGCGTTCCTGATGAAGGGAATCTCGTTCAGTCTGGAAGGAGAGACCAACGACTACATGGGTAAAGGTCTGTCAGGGGGATGCATCAGTCTTTATCCTCCAAAGCACTCTCGTTTTAAAGCCCAGGACAACATCATTGCAGGCAACACATTGCTTTATGGCGCTACCAGCGGTGAAGTGTACATCAACGGTAGGGTAGGCGAGCGTTTTGCTGTCCGCAGCTCTGGTGTAACTGCAGTTGTCGAGGGAACAGGTGACCACTGCTGCGAGTACATGACAGGTGGACGTGTGGTTGTCCTCGGAACTACAGGACGTAACTTCGCTGCAGGTATGTCGGGTGGTCTTGCTTATGTGTGGAACAAGAACCAGGATTTCGATTACTACTGCAACATGGATATGATTGAGCTTGGACTTATCGAAGAGCGCACCCGTAGGGAAGAACTGCACGACTTGATTCTGAAGCATTATCTGCACACAGGTTCAGTGCTTGCAAAGCAGATGCTTGACAACTGGAACCAGTATGTGGAAGAGTTTATTCAGGTCACACCAATTGAATACAAGAAAGTGCTCCATGAAGAGGCAATGAAGGACCTTGAGAAGAGAATTAATAATGTAGAACGCGACTATTAATCATTATTATCATGGGAAATCCAAAAGCATTTTTAACTGTGCCACGCCAGGAAGCTGGTCACAGACCAATATATGAAAGAATAAAAGATTTTGCCGAGGTGGAGCAGACCCTCAACGAGAGTGAGCGCCAGTTGCAGGCTTCACGTTGCATGGACTGTGGAGTTCCGTTCTGCCACTGGGCTTGTCCGCTGGGCAACAAACAGCCGGAATGGCAAGATGCCGTTTACAAAGGCAAATGGAAGCAGGCATACGAACTGCTCTCTGCCACAAACGACTTTCCTGAGTTTACAGGCCGCATCTGTCCTGCTCTCTGCGAGAAGAGTTGTGTGCTCAATCATTGCATCGACGCACCTGTCACCATTCGCGAGAATGAGTGCTCAATCATCGAAAGGGCATTCAGCGAGGGCTATATCCAGCCGCAGACCTACGTGCGCAATGGCAAGCGTGTCGCTGTGATTGGAGCCGGACCAGCCGGAATGTCGGCAGCAGTGCAACTCAATAAGAAAGGTTATGACGTTGTACTGTTCGACAAGCATCAGTCCATTGGCGGACTCGTGCGTTACGGCATTCCCAATTTCAAGTTGAACAAGTACATTGTCAACCGCAGGGCTGAACTGATGAAGGCTGAGGGAATCGAATTCCAGATGAACACAGAGGTCGACCCGACCTCATTGCCTGAAGGCTTCGATGCTTATGTCATCTCAACCGGTACACCTGTGGCACGCGACCTCAAAGTGCCTGGACGTGAACTGAAGGGCGTGCATTTCGCACTCGAGATTCTTAGCCAACAGAACAAGGTCATCATGGGCGAGGACGTGAGCAATGAGGAGAAGATAAGCGCGAAGGACAAGAACGTGCTGGTTATCGGAGGCGGTGATACCGGAAGCGACTGCATCGGCACATGCAACCGTCAGGGCGCAAAACACATACTTCAGATTGAAATCATGCCAAAACCACCGGTAGGACACAATCCTGCCACTCCTTGGCCGCAATGGCCAGTCATCCTGAAGACCACAACCAGTCATGAGGAAGGATGCGAACGCCGTTGGTGTCTCACTACAAACAAGTTCATTGATGATGGAAACGGCAATCTGAAAGGTGCAGAGATTGAAGAAGTGGAGTGGGTACCGGCAGCAGACGGAGGTCGTCCTCAGATGAAACCTACGGGCAAGAAGGAAACCATCGACTGCGACCTTGTGCTCCTTGCCATGGGCTTCCTCCGTCCGGAGCATCCGGCATTTGCCGAGAATGTGTTTGTGGCAGGCGATGCCAAGTCGGGTGCAAGTCTCGTGGTTCGTGCCATTGCCAGTGGCAGACAAGTAGCCCAGGAAGTGGATAATTATCTATCAAAATAAGAGAATGACGAAGTTAAATACTAATTTCCAGAAACTCTCCCATCGCTATCTCTTTGCCGATATAGCCCAGAGAGTTGCCAAATACAAGTCAGAACATCCTGATGCCCAGATCATCCGACTGGGCATCGGCGATGTCACACGCCCTTTGCCCCAGGCTTCCATTGATGCCATGCATAAGGCAGTCGACGAGTGTGCCAATCCAAAGACCTTCCATGGCTACGGACCCGAGCATGGCTACGATTTCCTTATGGATGCCATCATCGCACACGATTTCACTCCGCGTGGAATCAGCCTTAACCGTCAGGAAGTGTTTATAAATGACGGAGCCAAAAGCGATACGGGCAATATTGGAGACATACTTTCCGTTAATAACACAGTCGGAATAACCGACCCTGTCTACCCCGTCTATGTGGATACCAATATCATGGCAGGTCGCCAACTGACCTACATCCCCTGCAACGAGTCAAACGGATTCACGGGCGACATCCCTTCGGAACATCTTGATATAATCTATCTGTGCTATCCGAACAACCCTACCGGAGCCGTGATTTCCCGGAAAAAACTCGGTAAGTGGGTCGAGTATGCACTCGAGAACGATGCGCTGATTCTCTATGATGCAGCCTACGAGGCATTCATCCAAGACGACTCCATCCCTCATTCCATCTTCGAGATTGAAGGGGCCCGGGAGTGTGCCATAGAGTTCCGCAGTTTCTCCAAGACAGCCGGATTCACCGGAGTGCGTTGCGGCTACACCATCATTCCGATGCAACTCAAAGTGAGAGGGGAGAACGGCGAGAAGGTGTGCCTCAACGATTTCTGGGAGCGCAGACAGTGCCGCAAGTTCAATGGAGCATCCTATGTGTCACAGCGCGGTGCCGAGGCAGTATTCTCCGAGGCCGGACAGCTGCAGGTGAAGACATCCATCGACTATTACCTTGAGAATGCCCGCATCATCCGCGAGAGTCTGGGCGACTGTGGATTGAAGGTTTACGGAGGTGAACATTCACCTTATATCTGGGTGTCAACTCCCGATGGCGAAGACTCCTGGTCGTTCTTCGACCGTCTGTTGCACGAGGCCAATGTGGTGACAACCCCAGGCGAAGGCTTCGGCAAGAACGGAGAAGGATACATACGCATCACTGCTTTCGGAACAAAGGAAGACAGCATTGAAGCAATGACAAGAATAAAGAAAATGTTATAATAGATTTATGAAGAAAGCAACATTACTACTGGAAGATGGTTCGCAGTTTGAGGGCTATTCGTTCGGCTATGAAAAGTCGGTTGCAGGCGAATTGTGTTTCTACACAGCAATGACCGGCTATCCCGAAAGCCTCACTGACCCGTCCTATCGCGGTCAGATACTAGTACCGACCTATCCGATGATAGGTAATTACGGAGTGCCCGATGATGAGATAACCGATGGTATCTCACGTTTTTTTGAATCCGAGAAAATACAATGTCAGGCTTTGATTATCTCCAACTATTCAGACAAGTACAGCCACTGGGATTCCAGCCGCAGCCTGTCTACATGGCTCAAGCAGAATCAGGTGCCTGCTCTTTGCGGAATCGACACCCGTGTCCTTACCAAGAAACTGCGCGACAAGGGTGCTTTGCTTGGCAAGATTGTGTTCGATGGGGTAGATGTCGAGATGTCCGACCCCAACCTGCGCAACCTTGTGTCCGAGGTATCGACCAAGGAAGTCCATGTCTACGGCAACGGGCGCAAGAAAGTGCTTATGATTGACTGTGGTATGAAGAACAATATATTGCGTTGTCTGCTCAAGTTCGATGTGACAGTCAAGCGCGTGCCGTGGGACTATGATTTCCGCAATGAAGACTACGACGGACTGTTCGTGTCAAACGGACCGGGCGACCCATCGCTCTGCAAGGAAACAATCGAACATCTGCGCTGGGCACTCACCCAGGATAAGCCAATCATGGGAATATGCCTCGGCAACCAGTTGCTCGCTATTGCAGCAGGTGCAAAGACCTATAAACTGAAATACGGACACCGTGGACACAACGTCCCCGTCAGGGAAGTCGGAACCCACAAGTGTTTGATTACATCCCAGAACCACGGCTTTGCCATCGACGACTCGACCCTTCCCAAGGAGTGGGAGACACTCTATGTCAATCTCAACGACGGTACGAACGAAGGAATACGTCACCGCACCAAGCCCTTCTTCTCCACACAGTTCCACCCGGAAGCATCCAGTGGTCCTGTTGATTCAATGCCTCTGTTTGAGAATTTCATCAACCTATTGTAATGTTCCGTTTACAGCATAAATATAATCGATATATGAGTTCTGAATTAAATAAAATACTGATATTGGGCAGTGGTGCACTGAAGATAGGTGAGTCCGGAGAATTCGACTACTCGGGTTCCCAGGCACTGAAAGCCCTTCACGAAGAAGGCAAGTTCACCATTCTCATCAATCCGAATATCGCTACTGTGCAGACATCCGAGGGTGTCGCCGACCATATTTATTACCTGCCAATCACTCCAGAATTTGTAGAGAAAGTGATTGCCAAGGAACATCCCGATGCCATCATGCTTTCATTCGGAGGACAGACAGCCCTCAACTGCGGAGTGAAACTCTACGAAAGCGGAGTGCTCGAGAAATACAATGTCAAGGTCATCGGTACTCCCGTGCAAGCCATCATCAATACCGAAGACCGCGAACTCTTTGCCGAGATGATGCACGACATCAATGTGAAGACAGCCCACAGCGTGGCAGTCAACTCTATTGATGAGGCTTTGGAAGTGGTGAAGCAGATTGGCTATCCAATCATCGTGCGTGCAGCCTACACACTCGGAGGACTCGGATCCGGCTTCTGCAACAACGACGACGAACTCCGCAAACTGGCAAGTTCAGCCTTCACCTTCTCCCCACAGATTCTTATCGAGGAATCACTCAAGGGATGGAAGGAAATCGAATATGAAGTGGTGCGCGACAAGTACGACAACTGCATCACGGTCTGCAACATGGAAAACTTCGACCCTCTGGGCATCCACACCGGCGAGAGTATCGTAGTTGCACCGTCACAGACTCTGAGCGACCACGAGTACCACAAGCTCCGTCAGATAGCAATCAAGATTGTACGCAAGGTCGGAATCATCGGTGAGTGCAACGTGCAGTATGCACTCGACCCCAACAGCGACGACTACAGAGTAATCGAGGTCAATGCACGTTTGAGCCGTTCTTCAGCCCTTGCATCCAAAGCCACCGGCTATCCACTTGCATTCGTTGCAGCCAAACTCGGACTGGGATACGGACTCGACGAAATCCAGAACTCAGTGACGAAGGTTACAGCCGCATTCTTTGAACCCGCACTCGACTATGTGGTAGTGAAGATTCCGCGTTGGGACCTCGGCAAGTTCGACGGCGTTTCCAAACTCATAGGCTCGTCAATGAAGTCAGTGGGCGAGGTGATGTCAATCGGACGTACCTTCGAGGAAGCCATTCAGAAAGGTATGCGAATGGTTGGACAAGGACTCCACGGATTCGTTGCAAACACAGTCAGAGTGTCCGATGTCGACTTCGAATTGCATAACCCCACCGACAAGCGACTGGCAGCAATCGCCCTCGCGTTCGATATGGGCTATACCATCGACCAGCTCCACGACATCACAAAGATCGACCGCTGGTTCCTGTTCCGTCTGCAGAACATCTATAATGTGAAGAACGAACTCGAAAAGTTCGACAGCGTTGAATCCTTACCGGTCGACCTTCTCACCCTCGCAAAGAAGATGGGCTTCTCCGACTATCAGATAGGCAAGATTGTCATCAAGGACGAGACCATCAATCCTCACGAAAAGGGACTCATCGTGCGCAAGCTGCGCAAGCAACTCCATCTGCTGCCAGTCGTAAAACAAATCGACACCATGGCAGGCGAATATCCGGCACAGACCAATTACCTGTATCTCACATACAACGGATGCGAGTCCGATGTTGATTTTGCCCACGACGGCAAGTCTGTCATCGTGCTCGGTTCCGGAGCCTACCGAATCGGTTCGTCAGTAGAGTTCGACTGGTGCGGAGTGGCAGCCATCAAGAAGATACAGGAGATGGGCTACCGTGCCATCATGATCAACTACAATCCCGAGACCGTAAGTACCGACTACGACATCTGCGACCGTCTGTTCTTCGACGAACTCACACTCGAGCACGTGCTCGACGTCTGCGATTTCGAACAGCCGATGGGAGTCATCGTAAGTACCGGCGGACAGATACCAAACAACCTCGCACTTCTGCTCGACCAGCAGGGCATCAACATCCTTGGAACTTCAGCCAAGTCCATCGACATAGCCGAAGACCGCCAGAAATTCTCCGAGATGTGCGACAGCCTTGGTATCGACCAGCCACGATGGAAGGAACTTACCCGCATGGAGGAAATCTATGACTTTGTCGACGAAGTGGGTTTGCCAGTCATGATTCGTCCGTCCTACGTACTTTCCGGTGCAGCCATGAGAGTCGTAAGCAACAAGGACGAACTCGAGAACGCACTGAAGAACGCAGCCGTCGTGAGCCAGGACCACCCGGTAGTTGTCACAGAATTCCTGCAGCGTGCAAAGGAAGTCGAGATTGATGCAGTGGCACAGAACGGAACCATCAAGTGCTATGCCATCAGCGAACATATCGAATACGCCGGAGTGCATTCAGGAGATGCCACAGTCGTGTTCCCTGCACAGAAACTCTACTTTGAGACCATCCGCCGCATCAAGCGTACCGCACGCAAGATAGCAGAAGCACTCAACATCTCCGGCCCGTTCAACATTCAATTCCTTGCCAAGGACAACGAATTGAGAGTCATCGAGTGTAACCTCCGTGCCAGCCGCAGCTTCCCGTTTGTGTCAAAAGTCACGAAGTTCAACTTCATCGGCATGGCAACCGAAATCATGCTCGGAAAAGAAGTGGAGCCGTTCGGCAAGAACTTTGCCGACATCGACTATGTGGGAGTGAAGTCATCACAGTTCTCCTTTGCCCGACTGCTGAAAGCCGACCCGATACTCGGAGTCGACATGGCATCAACCGGAGAAGTTGCTTGTCTTGGCGAAAACTACTACGAGGCATTGCTCAAGAGCATGCTGTCAGTAGGCCACCACATCCCCGACAAACAGAAGGGAATACTCATCTCCTCAGGAACAGCCCGTTCAAAGGCAGACCTGCTGGAGGCAGCACGCACACTGCACGAGGCAGGCTACAAGCTTTATGCCACAGGCGGTTCAGCCAAATTCCTCGAGCAGTACGACATACCGTCGGAAGTGCTCCATTGGCCCGATTCAGGCACAGAGCCCAATGTCATCGACTACATCCGCAACCACAAGATCGACCTTGTGATAAACATTCCGAAGAACCACACCCAGCGTGAGCTTCAGAACGGCTATCTCATTCGTCGTGCCGCAATCGACTACAACATCCCGTTGATCACCAACACGCGTCTCGCGTCTGCATACGTACATGCATTCTGCAAGTACGGATTCGACAGACTTGAAATCAAGCACTGGGGCGAGTACTAACGGTTTCCAGCCGTCTGCACTCTGTTTCAGATATACATTGCATTTTTTGATGGATGGACTTTACCTGTAGCTTAATTGGTTTCCGCTACATTCCCCCTCGGTAAAGTCCGTCCTTTTTTTGTTGTCGCAGAAACGATTCGCTTGTTGAACATCCATCCGGATGACTACTCCATCCCTATGGGGGTTGGCTGTGGAGAGGCTTCACTCTCGTTATCCGAATCTACTGCCATGATTGCATTTGCCGTCGTCTTTTGTCCGAGAACTTCGCGCTTGTAGTGTGTAATTTCGGCATTCACGTAGTCGATGAATGATATGTAGTCGTCCTCGCCGTAGACCACGGCAAGTGCATTCACCATTTTCGTCAGTGCACGGTAGGCTTCGTCGGTTACTATGCGTGCCGTCCTCAATGCTCCCACGGTTATACCCATTCGCTCGTTGGTGCGCTGAAGTGTGGAATTCATCACTTGCTCGTTGGCTTCTTTCATCTTGGTTACGAATATGGTCAGACCCAGTGTTGCGACTTGTGCGGAATACGTATTTTCAAGGTCGTTGATGAAGTTAATCAGAAGACCTGTCTTCTTGTCGAGCTGGTAGCGTGGGTTGATCTTGTAGTTCTTGATGTGCTGGATGAGAACCTTGGCAGCGCCTGACATGTTTGCGTCGGGCATGCAGAGGAATGCTTTTACGGCTTTGCGATAGCCTCTGTAAAGTGTGTCGCGGCTTTTGTTGGCTTTGACGATCTCGTCGGTAAAATGACTTTTCTGTGATATGTTCAGCGCTTCGTCTTCTGCGTTGACTGCAGTCTTGAGGTTGCTGACGAGTTCGGAAGCCTTGGTGTTTACGGTATTGTCCGCTTCGGCACGTGCAAGGATGTTGCTTGCGAACGTGAAATGCGCTCCGTTGTTCATGCGCTGGATGTTGATTCGGCTAATCTTAAACATTATATTCCAGGTTTTAATCAGTTCTTTCTTTAGGGTGTATCGATGGATTTCTCCATTTGCGGTTGATAAGATATGAAAAAAATCTGTGAGCACAACGATAATGCAATGAAAATTATGGCTTTTGCAAACAAAATTGGGCTTGATTTCCGCCCTTTGTAAGTTGTTGCCGACAATCATGGCTTTCATGCCATTCTCTGATAAGCCTTTGTTTTCGATCAATACCTCCATGTCATTTGACAAGAAGCCTCTGATTGCAGTCAATACCTCCATGTCATTTGACAAGAAGCCTCTGATTGCAGTCAATACCTTCATGTCATTTGGCAAGAAGCCTCTGATTGCTTGCATAGACTTAATCCAGTTTTGCAAGAAGTCTTTGCTCGCATTTTTTATCTTCGTTTGTCTTTGAGACGATGGCAATCAATGCAAAACTTTTTAGATTTCTGATGAAAAATGCAGATTGATGCGAGATGGTGGATTCCCGACGATTGCTGCCGGTGCCAATAATTTATGATATTGTAATAC
This sequence comes from Bacteroidaceae bacterium, assembly GCA_963640465.1. Taxonomy (GTDB): domain Bacteria; phylum Bacteroidota; class Bacteroidia; order Bacteroidales; family Bacteroidaceae; genus Colivivens. The sequence continues at coordinate 25,303 of CAVHYP010000009.1, forward strand.
TGGGGTTGCAAATGATGCCGTGTTTGGAGAATTTGTTGTACCTCTGCGCAGATTTTGTATGTTAAAATTGTATTG
>CAVHYP010000009.1:25387-56161 GCA_963640465.1 Bacteroidaceae bacterium
TGTATTGTTGATTGATAATACGATATATTTGTGGCGTGATAACAAACTTCGTATGCACCATTAACTATTGATTAAAATGAAAAAACTTCTACTATTACTTACTCTTGGAACTATTGCAAGTTTGGATGTCAATGCCCAACTGCGTGTGGACAGCATCGGTCACACTGGATTCGGACCGGACAGTGTGGAACTATATTCAAGTGAGGCAGGCACATGGGGTTCCAATCTTTACCAGGTTTACATCGTGAACAACAAGCGCGGGTTGTACAGTGAAAGTTTCAACCAAGGCTCGACTCCCAACTGGGGATATGCGATAGACGGCTTTTCTGACGTCAACAGCTTTCAGTATTCTGTAGGCGTAAGAGCTACTGCCATGAACAAGACTGGCGGAAACACAGGAAGAGGACGTGCTTTTGGTGTGTTTGCCCGTGCCGGCGAGGCAACCGACGGATACAATTATGCTATATTCGGCAATCTGATGAACCAGTCTCTTGGTGCTGCGATATTTGGTACGGTGGTTGATGGCAGCCACGGCTGCAATACTGGAGGAAAGTATGCAGGATACTTCGTGGGAAACGTGAAGGTCAATGGCGATGTGACACTGAATGGTTCCTTGCTGACAAATGCCGTATCTGGTTCCTCTGATGTGACTACAAACAGTGAGATGTTTCATGAGTCTTCTGACAATGCACTTTCGCGCATAACAAGTCTGAACCCAGTTGAATATACACATAACCAAGAGGCATTGCAGGAACTGCTTTTGCAGAAGTCGGACACGGCTGATGCAAGTCCGATTAACTTGAAACAGCTGAACATTGCAAGTCTCGAGAAGACTCATTACGGAATTCCGGTGGAGGAACTGGAAAAGATGTTCCCGGACTTGGTCAATGAGTCAGCTGACGGTAGAAAGCAAGTCAACTACATCGAAATGATTCCTGTACTGGTTAGGGCAATAAAGGAACTGACGGACAAGATTGCTGTCCTTGAAGATGAATTAAAGAACAAACGGTAAAAGATGGTGACTATGAACGTGAGACATTACATGTTTTTGGTGTTGTTGGTCTGTCCGCTTCTCCCGCTGTTTGCTGTCGAAAAGGATGACACTATCGCGGTGAAGACAATCAGTGATGCAGAGTGGAGCACGCCCCACTACTACCTTATTATTACAGTCGATTCCTTGAAGGAGGGATTCAAGGACTTTGCATTGGGCAAAGCCATGAAGGGGTATAGTGTCAAGATGAAGACAGTGGAGGAGATTGATTCCATGTACAGCCAATATGCTGATTCGGCAGAACGCATCAAGCGCTATCTGAATGATTTTTACCGGGCATTGCCATTCAGATCCAAAGTATACGTGCTGCTTGGCGGCAGTACAGATATTATTCCAACCCGGTTCTGTATGTCTAAGTATGAACCAGGAAAAAATGGAGAGGAAGCCCCATCAATAGATAATCTGATTTCTTCTGACCTTTATTTTTCGGCATTGGGCGATTCCCTGAATTGGAATGCAAACGGCAATGGCTATTATGCAGAACTCAGGGAAGAATTTAATTTCGCCATGCAGACAGTCCATATCAATTCGGACCATGCCAGCCTGAGTCCATCTTTTATACTTTCACGCATTCCCGTGAGGAATATACGGGACTTGAAAGCCTACATGGCAAAATTGTTCAGATACGAGCATGGATGTATTGACGTTGACGGGTTTTATGACAAGATGCTGTTTGCGGGAGCCAAAGCATATTACTACAAGAATGGAAAGAGTGATTCAAATCATATCGGTGATTCGATTGTGGATTATATTATTCATGCAAGACGCCCCGATATTATTGTTGACAAGCTTTATGACACGTCCAGTTCCTTTGACGGAAAGTCATTCCGTGTGGATGATTTGAACGAAGTGCTGTATGGAACCAATGCCGGATATAATTTGATGAATGTGTTTTCACATGGAATACCCAGTGCCTGGCCTATGGAGGATGATTCTCTGTATGACTCTGAGATGTCGTGGCAACAGGAAGGAACAGGAGCTGCAATCATAATAAGCTCTTCGTGCCGCACAGGGAATTATGCCAATCCGGCATCGCTTGCCCTTTCATTCATTTTGAATCCAAATAACAATACGGTGGCGTATTGGGGCAGCTCCAGTTCCGGGTGGGTCAATGAACAAGATGGCGAACATGGTGCATCCTATCGCTTTGTGGAACGCTTTTTCGATCATCTGATGAATGACGATGACTTGTCGTTTGGACAACTCATACAGCAGACCCGGGAGGATATTGAGTTTGCTTCCAATAAATATTCAAGGGAACGGTTCTGTCATCTGGCATTGAATCTGTTGGGAGATGCGGAGATGAAGGTGTACAGGTCGACGCCCCAAAAGTTTGCTCCCTTTGATATTCTGATTAATGGAGGAGAGGCAATCCTGGATACATTCTATAATGATGCACGATATACATTGGTCTACAGGGAAACTGGTGACGGGCTGTTGGATTATTCGAATATCAATCCCGAGACAAATTTTACTGAGACAGAATTCCTGTATGAAGGCCCGTTTGTAATCGGTCTGAACCATGAGGATTATGCCCCATTCAGAACTGACTTGGACGGTTACCGCCGGGTCATGATTCAAGGAACTGAATTGACGGATGATTCGTACAGGGCATCAGAGGTCATGATGGGTAGTTCCCTAGACTCTGATCATAATACAGGGACCAATTCCATAGCTCCGGGACGACATGCGTCATTCGATATAGAGAACAAATTTACCATCAGCGACAGCTTTACCTGTCCTGTTGGTGCGACACTTAATATAAACACAATAAAATAACTGGCTTATGGGACAAATGAAATTATTCTTGATTGCAGCAGTGTACATGATTTCTGTATCTGCTTATTCTCAACGGCATTACTCAATGCTTGAAGGAGAACCCGAATGGGTTTATTATGCATATAATTGTGGCTATATGCATATACAGGATTTTGGCTGGTACCGTTATTACCTCTCTGGTGATACCGTTTTCGACGGGATTACATACAAGAAAGTAATGCTTGACATGTATGATGCGGACGGCAATAGAGTCTTTCTCGACCCCAAGACTCTGCTTACGAAAGACGTTATATATTATGACCGTTTTCCTTGGACCCGTACAACCCCGTTTCTTGTCGGATTCCTTCGTGAAGAGGATGATCTGATAAGGGGATATTATTATACAGAGTCATTAAGCCCCAAATATAGGTATAAGTGGCCGAAGGATATTGAAAGGGCACAGAGGTTCCTCTACGATTTCAGAATGCAGATGGGTGATACCATAATTGTTGATTATCCACAATTCAAGATGGACACGATAAGACCTGTGGTCGACCGCTATCCGGTAACCCTTGACGACGGGTCGATAAGGGACATGATTCTGCTGCACTGCTGTACTTCTGAACATACAGATATAACTCCGTGGAAACGTTCGCCCGGCTTCTATAACTATGAGATATTGGAGGGAATTGGTTGCATCAATGCACAGAACCATCTTTTGGATTACATGTATGTTGACTGGAGCATGGTCGGAATGTTGGGAATGCCGGATTTTAGCTTTTATGCAACTAAATGCTCTCATTTGAACATGTTCAAGCAATTTGGAGAAGTCGTCTATCTCGCCCCGGAGCATAATCCGAACTCCGAAATTGACGAGAAGTACAACACGTTCCATCAGATGCCTTTCTATCCTGACATTACTCCATCGTCAATAAAGCAAATGAAGGAAGATGCAGGTGAAGCAGACAAGCAGGGTACAGCGAGCGGTACATACAATGTAATGGGACAGAAACTGTCGGCTCCACAGAAGGGCGTAAATATCATTGACGGAGAAAAGGTGCTGATTAAATAACGATGAAAGTTGGAGTGAAGGAGTGGTGTAATGTGTGACAAACCAATGATGAAATGTATGAGACGTATTCTATTGACAATATTCTTGGTGGCAGGTCTTGGCTGCAAGGCTCAGTTGCGTGTTGACAGCATCGGCCACACTGGATTCGGACTCGACAGCGTACAACTGTCTACCGCGGATGCCGGGACATGGGGAAACAACCGCTACCAGGTTTATGCCGTGAGCAACCGTCATGGATTGTACAGTGAATGTTTCAGTACTGACTATAGTGCAGGTATGGGAATTGCTTTGGATGGTTTCACAGATGTGAATGGAGCTAATTTTTCTGTTGGACTTAAAGCTACGGCAATGACGAAAAATGGAGAGAATGGCGGTGGACATGCCTATGGCGTGCTTGCCCGTGCCGGCAATGCAACAAGCGGATACAATTATGCTATGTTCGGTAGCTTGGCAAACCAGTCACAAGGGGCTGCCATATTCGGCAGTGTTACACACGATAACGTGGGCAATTATACAAATGGTAGATATGCCGGCTATTTTATGGGTAATGAGAATATCATTGGTGACGTATCAGTGGCAGGCGGCACTGTCTATTCAAACGCAGTGTCGAACTTTTCCTCTGAGACAACAAACTGTGAACTGTTTCATGAGTCTTCAGAAAAGGCTCTTGTGCGACTGGCAAATCTTAATCCAATCGAATACAAGTACAATCGTGAAGTATTGCAAGACCAGCTCTTGCTGAAGTCGGACACGGCTGATGCAGACCCGATTAACTTGAAACAGTTGGATATTAGGGGTCTCGACAAGACTCATTACGGAATAGCGGTTGAGGAACTGGAAAAGAAATTTCCGAACTTGGTGTATGAATCAGCCGATGGTAGCAAATATGTAAACTACATCGAGATGATACCCGTTCTGGTGGAAGCGATGAAGGAACTGACGGACAAAGTGTCTGAAATAGAAGGCGAGGTAAAGCAATGAAAAAGGTATTGTGTCGAATTCTTTTGTTTCACCATTTCCGACAAAGTGATCATACGTTCATTCGTTAGGAAACTACCACTTGAATCTGTAGTCCCGACTGTTCGGCACTCGCGTACCTTCTGATCAGTACTCGAGTACTCATAGTTCGGTACTTGAGTACTGACTGGAGCGGAATGATTGATGTACAGACGGGTTTCGTGCATTCTTTTCATGCCAAACTACTGCTGTTTCACTATTTATTTGTAATTTTGCTGCTTGAATTGGGATGTGGAGATTGAGTCTGTGTGGGAGACGGAGTAATATGCATGGAAATGCTGCCGAGACCGATGCAATCCACAAGACCATTTGAAGTAAACATGCAAACAAAACAACAGATGAATATGAAGGAAAAAGATTCGGTTATCATTGTTTCGGGAGGAATGGACAGTGTCACTCTCATGTATGACTACAAGGACAGGATTGCTCTCGGTGTGACTTTCGACTATGGGAGCAACCACAATAAACGGGAAATAGAATGTGCGGAGTATCATTGCCGACAACTGGGCATCGAGCATCTGGTGATTCCCCTCGCGTTTATCAAGGATTATTTCAAGTCGTCGCTTCTTGAAGGGGCGGATGCTATACCCGAGGGGCATTATGAGGATGAGAACATGAAGTCGACTGTCGTGCCTTTCCGCAACGGCATCATGCTTGCCATTGCCTGTGGATTGGCAGAGAGTAGGGGGCTGCGACGGGTTTTCATTGCCAATCATGCGGGCGACCATGCCATCTATCCCGATTGCCGTGCTGGATTTATTGCATCGATGTCGGATGCCATGGCGCACGGCACTTATGAGAATATCTCGATTGAGGCGCCTTACACAGGCATCTCGAAGGCGGACATCGCAAGAATCGGCAAGCGTCTCGGCATCGACTACACGAAGACTTACAGCTGCTACAAGGGAAACGAGAAGCATTGCGGCAAGTGCGGTACTTGTGTGGAGAGAAAGGAAGCGCTCAGAGATGCCGGAATCGAGGACTTGACGCAATACGAGGACTGATGATGTTACATTAATCATCATGTAATCATGCATTGATATGCTGTTAATATATTCCATTCCGAATGTGGAGAATATTCGAACATTCGGGACTGGAAGAATCCTTGCCGGATGGTAGGAGTCAGGTTTCTCCGAAACCGTAGACGATGACGCTCGAGCGCAGCTCACAATGTTTGCAGTTCGCTTGTTTTATCCTTGTTCAAAAAACAGTCACGGCGATTGATGCGAAAAAAAGGACGTGACAACTGTGCGAAAAAAAAGGGCGTGCCAACCGTGCGAAAAAAGGACGTGCCAGCTGTGGTACGTCCTTTGATTTTATTTATGTTGATGATGGTTGTCATTCGGCATCGTCTTCCTTGAGCTCGAAGTCGAGGAGGGTGCTGAGTGACTTGTTTTTTTCGATACTCTCAATGGCTTTGGCAAACATGAGTGCACATGAGATTTGCTTTACTTTTGAACAGTTTCCGTTGTAAGGGATGGAGTCGGTGAAGAGGAGTTCTTCGAGTGCTGAGTTCTCCACTCTCTCGGATGCGGGACCGCTCATGATGCAGTGGCTGGCTACGGCACGTACGGACAGTGCTCCTGCTTTCTTCATCTCGTCGGCGGCCATGGTGATGGTGCCTGCAGTGTCGACCATATCGTCTACGATGACTACGTTCTTGCCTGCCACGTCTCCAATGATCTGGATGGAATCAACAACATTGGCTTTCTTGCGTGTCTTGTTGCAGAGCACCAATGGCACCTGGAGATTGTCGGAGAATTTGGCGGCTCTCTTTGATGCACCTACATCAGGGGCTGCTATGACGAGATTGTCGAGTTTGAGGTCTCTGATGTATGGAATGAATATGAGGGAAGCATAGACATGGTCGACTGGCACGTCGAAGAACCCTTGGATCTGCTCTGCATGCAGGTCCATTGTTATCAGACGGTCGATGCCTGCCACGCTTAGCATGTCGGCTACCAGTTTTGCACCTATCGGAACTCTTGGCTTGTCTTTGCGGTCCTGGCGTGCCCAACCGAAGTAGGGGAGTACGGCAATGACTTGATGGGCTGATGCGCGCTTTGCTGCATCAATCATCAGAAGCAGTTCCATGAGATTGTCTGTATTGGGGAAAGTGGACTGAATGAGGAACACGTCTTTGCCTCGGATTGACTCTTCGAATGAAACTACAAACTCTCCATCCGAAAAGTTGGTGCGGACGATATTTCCCAGCGGAGCCTTCAATTCCTTACAGATCTTCTTGCCAAGGTACATGGAGTTTGTACCTGCAAAAATCTTGTATGTCTTGTTATCTTCCATTATGTAAGATTATGATGAGTATGTCTTGTTCGGCTATGTCTAAAACATATGCAAAGTTACGTCTTTTATTTTAATTAGACGTTGCTTTCCGGAATTTCTTGAATAAATCAATCAAATCTTTGTAGTCGCACGACTCATGAAGGTCGAATTTGCTCCAAAGTACGTCGTTGATGACGATGCCTCCGAATCCGTATTCCTGCGCTGTCTGCACTTCATCGAGGGTTGTAATTCCTCCTGCATACACTTTGTGGTTGACCCGAAGTTGCGAAGCTGCCTGCCGAAGTGTGTATGGTGTGGATCCGAGAACTACGTAGGCGCACTGGTCAATCCATTCGGGTATTTCCGCTGCAGTGCAGGTGCGTGAGAACTGTCCCTTGTAGTTGGACGGAAGGGTGGGGTTGCGCTGTGTGAGGTGGATGCCTTTCAGCCCGTATTCTTCCTTCAGATAGAAATGGTCTTCAACCACGACTTTGTCATACCACTTGGGGGACATCAGCGTGAGCAGCCGCTCGCAGAAGATTGGTTCGGACTCGGGCTTGCTGATGTGGAGCATGTCGAGACCTTCTTCGAACAGTGCCTGTATGATGGTGTTCTCTTCGATGAAGAACTGTGGGGCGGTTGCAACGATTATCTTCATTCCTGCGTGTTGTTCTGTTTCAGTGTATAGTCACTGCTTCCGTCGAAACAGTGGGTGCATATCTGGCATTTGGGCAGTCCGATGGACTCAATGAGTGTCTCGAGCTTGCTGAACTTGAGCGACGTGAGGTTGAGCCGCTTGCCGATTTCTTCCACCATACGGTTGTACTCGGGTGAGTCGGTCTTGACGTACTTGTCGAGGTTTTTGTTCTCGTCGCCTTCGAAATCTTTGATGATGCGGCGTGTGATGAGCTCCATGTCACTCTGCGACCGTGAGAAGTTGATGAACGGACAGCCATAGATGAGTGGCGGACAGGATATGCGCATGTGCACCTCCTTTGCTCCGCATTCGTAGAGTTCCTTGGTGTTGTCGCGCAGTTGGGTTCCGCGCACGATTGAGTCGTCGCAGAAGAGCATCTTGTGTCCGTTGAGTATTTCCTTGTTTGCAATGAGTTTCATCTTTGCCACGAGGTTGCGCCTTTCCTGGTTGCTTGGTGTGAACGATCGCGGCCATGTGGGTGTGTACTTGGAAATTGCACGGCGGAATGGTGTGTTGTGTCCGGCTGCATAGCCGAGTGCCATGCCTGTGCCTGATTCGGGGATGCCGCAGACGCTGTCGACATCCACTGTGTCTTCCTTGCCCATTGTCTTGCCACAGCTGAAGCGTACGTCCTCCACATTGATGCCTTCGTATGAAGAGGTGGGGAATCCGTAGTAGACCCACAGGAAGGAGCATATCTGCATTCCTTTGTTTGGCTTGCGCAGTTGCTCCATGCGGTCGGAATGGAGGTGTACGATTTCGCCCGGACCAAGGTATTTCTCTATCTTGTAGCCGAGGTTTGGAAAAGCTGTTGACTCGCTTGTGGCTGCATACGCATCTTCTTTCTTCCCAATGACGATTGGGGTTCTGCCCCAGGTGTCGCGTGCTGCAATGATGCCGTCTTCGGTGAGCAGAAGCATGGAGCATGAGCCTTTCACTTCGCGGAACACGTTTTCGATGCCTTCCACAAAGGTCTTTCCTTTTATGATGAGTAGCCCGATGAGCTCGGTCTGGTTGATTTTGCCTGAACTGAATTCGGACAGGTGCATGTTTTCCTTCAGCAGTTTGTCTGCCAATTCTTCTTTGTTGTTTACTTTGGCTACGGTGACGATGGCAAAGCGTCCCAAGTGGCTGTTCATCAGCAAGGGCTGTGCGTCGGTGTCACTGATGATTCCGATTCCGGATTCTCCCTTGAACTTGTCGAGTTCGTCTTCGAATGTTGAACGGAAATATGTGGATTCAAGATTATGGATTGAACGGATAAATCCGCTCTCCCTACTGTAGGTTGACATTCCGCCTCTCATTGTTCCGAGATGCGAGTTGTAGTCTGTGCCATAAAACAGATCATTGATACAAGGTTTGGCTGAAACCGTTCCAAAAAAACCACCCATACGTGTTATTGTTGTTGTATTGTTATTATAGAGTTAATTTCTTGTTTTTGTTGCTTGCTTTGTTTTTGTTGCTTGCTTTGTTTTTGTTGCTTGCTTTGCTTTTGTTGCTTGCTTTCAGAGGTTAAGAACTGAAAAGGGACTTCAAGCCTTATGGTTCAAAGTCCCTTGTGTTCAGTCTTGCTTCTTGAATTTCACTGTGTCGTTGTCGAGGTAAGCCACGATGGTGTCGCCTGGAGTCAGTTCCTGCTCAACAATCATTTCAGCGATTCCGTCTTCCAGATATTTCTGGATGGCTCTGCGGAGTGGACGTGCACCAAACTGCTTGTCGTAGCCTTTCTTGGCAATGAATTCCTTTGTTTCTTTGTCCAACTGGAGCTTGTAGCCTATGCTTTCAATGCGTTGGCACACTCCCTCGAGTTCTATGTCGATTATCTGGAGGATTGCATCCAGTTCGAGCTGGTCGAACGTGATTATCTCGTCGATACGGTTGAGGAACTCGGGCGAGAACTGTCGGTTGAGGGCTTTCTGTATGATACTGCGGCTCAGTTGTTTGTCGTCTTTTGAATCCATGGCAGAGAACCCGATTCCGTTGCCGAAATCCTTTAGTTGTCTTGTTCCCACGTTGGATGTCATGATGATGACGGTGTTGCGGAAGTCCACGGTTCGTCCGTTGGAGTCCGTCAGTCTGCCGTCGTCCATCATTTGGAGCAGGATATTGAATACGTCGGGATGTGCCTTCTCGATCTCGTCGAGCAGGACAATGGAATATGGCTTTCGGCGTACGCGCTCGGTGAGCATGCCGCCTTCTTCGTAGCCCACGTATCCTGGAGGGGCACCCACGAGTCGGCTGACTGTGAATTTCTCCATGTATTCTGACATGTCGATTCGTATCAGCGCATCGGCTGAACCGAACATGAGTTCCGACAGTTTCTTTGCGAGATATGTCTTGCCCACGCCCGTGGGACCGAGGAACATGAATGTACCGATCGGACGGTTGGGGTCTTTCAGTCCTATGCGACTGCGCTGTATGGCGCTAACCAGCTTGTCGATTGCCGCATCCTGGGCAATGACTTTCGACTTGAGTTCCTGTCTCATGCCTTTCAGTCGTGAGGTTTCGTCCCGTGCAATCTTCGACACTGGCACTCCTGTCATCAGTGAGATGGTTGCTGCCACTTGGTCGGCATTCACTGTCTCACGCTTCTCTGAATATTTGGATTCCCAGTCGGCTTTCATCTGTGCGAGCTGTTCTCTCAAGGTTTTTTCCTTGTCGCGGAAATCGGCTGCACTCTCATAGTCCTGTGCCTTGACGAAGTTTTCTTTCTGCTTCACTGCCTCGTCCACGAGTTTTTCCTGCTGCTCAATCTCTTTCGGGACGCTTATGTTGGTGATGTGCACTCTCGACCCTGCTTCATCGAGGGCATCGATTGCCTTGTCGGGGAAGTAACGGTCGGTGACGTATCTCTCTGTCAGGTCGACACATGCATTGATGGCTTCCTCGGTGTAGGTCACGTTGTGGTGCTCCTCATAGCGGTCCTTGATGTTGTGGAGTATGATTTTTGTCTCCTCAACGCTTGTAGGCTCAACTATGATCTTCTGGAATCGGCGCTCCAATGCTCCGTCTTTCTCTATGCTCTTGCGGTATTCGTCGAGGGTGGTGGCACCGATGCACTGGAGTTCTCCTCGTGCGAGTGCCGGTTTCATCATATTGGCAGCATCCATCTGTCCTGCCTGGTTGCCTGCGCCAATGATGCCGTGAATCTCATCGATGAACACGATGATGTTGGGATGGGACTTGAGCTCATTGATGATGGCTCTCATTCTCTCCTCAAACTGTCCTCTGTATTTTGTTCCGGCTACGATGGACGACATCTCGAGTGAGATGATTCGCTTGTCGAACAGTATGCGTGACACCTTGCGCTCGATGATTCTCAGTGCAAGTCCTTCCACGATGGCGCTCTTTCCCACTCCAGGTTCTCCGATGAGCACTGGGTTGTTCTTTTTCCTTCGTGACAGTATCTGTGCTATTCGTTCTATCTCTTTCTCTCTGCCTACCACGGGGTCGAGCTTGCCTTCACGTGCAGCTGCTGTGATGTCGACTCCGAATGAATCGATGGCAGGTGTGTCGGTGCTGGCTTTCTTTTCTGTGGTCTTTGTGCCGAAGTTGTTTTTGCTTCTGCTTGGCGGTGCATCGTCGTCGTCGTCGAAGTCAATCTCTGCTTTGGGCGATGGTTTGGTGAGGCTTGCGAACGCTTTGTTGTAGTTCACTCCGTTGTTGCTCAGATATTCGGTGGCTGGCATTATGTCATGTTTGAGGAATCCGAGCAGTATGTGCTCAGACTTTATCTGGTCACTTTTCAATAGTTTTGCTTCCAGCATGCTGAGGCGCAGTACGTTGGATGTCTCGTCGCCTACAGCCAGTTCGATTGGTGCCGGAGCGTTGTCTCCTTCGTTTTTCACATTGTCTTCCAGCAGATGCTTGTAGTGCTGGATGTCGAGTGAGTTGTGCAGTATGTTGTATGCCTGATTATCACCATCACGAATTATCCCAAGCATCAGGTGCTCAGGTTCGATACTGTTGCTGCGGAGACGAACTGCTTCTTCTCTGCTGTAGGTGAGTATCTTCTTCAGTTTGTCTGAGAATGGTAATGTTAGTCTCATTTGTTTCTTTTGTCGTTTATATTCGGTAACCAGCATATAACAAACTTTGTGCCAACTATGGCTTGTCCTAAGATTTCCGGGTCTGGAACTTGCCAATTATTGCAACCATTTGGTGATGCGGTTTATGATGTCGTTTTTCTTGTCTTCCGGCATTGAACTAATGTTGGAGCTGTGGCTTCCGCGTGGCTGGATGTAGATGCGCATGTTCTGTTTCTTGCTGCAGTCGAGCCATGTGCACACTCCGCTGGCGCTCCATGGGTCGGTCTCGCCATAGATGAAGATGTGTGTAGGGTCTTCTTCCTTAAGGAATTTCACTGTACGGTTGTAGAGTGTTGGGTCGAAGGTGATGTTGCGTAGTTCTTCCGGCAGCATGATTTTCTTCAGATAACCCTTGGTATCCTTCACTACTGTCCATTTCTTCAGTCCTTTCAGTGAGTAACCATAGTAGCCCAGTTCTCTTGCTGCCTGCACATCGAATGAGAGGTAACGGTTGGGATAGACGAAGTAGTCGGGGCCTGCCACTGTCATGAAATGGTTGAAGAGTTCTTCGTCGCTGGCTGTCACAGGCGGGACTTGTTCGATTGTTGTGCCATACTGCCAGTGTGCGAATGGATATTCGAAGATGCAGTAGTCGAAGATCTCGTCGAGCGGAAGATAGAACTTGAAGTTTCTCTCTTCGCAGAACTTCTCGAAGAGTGGCATCATCTTGTCTCTGCGCTTCAGCATCTCCTGTTGTGCCTTGAGTATGGTGTTGCGCTCTGCCTTTGTCCCAACTTTCTTTGCGAGGAACACTTCGTGGCGTCCGTCTTCAAGTGACTTGTTGAGCGGTGCCACGTAGCTCACGCTGACATCCACGTCGTTAGGGTAGGTTGCACGGTAGAACATTGTGGTTTGTCCGCCTTTGCTCACTCCTGTGCTTATCCATTTGCCAGGGAGGATTTTTCCGAGTGTCTGGCGCACGTTGTGGAGGTCACGCAGTGAGTTGTCGACTGTCAGATAGTCCCAGTTGCATGGCTCGGGCGTTGACTCGGCGAAGTAGCGGTATTCAACGAGTACGAGGTTGGCATCGAAGAGTCGGCAAAGTTCTTCCTGATAGTCGCGGTAGCCGTAGTCAGCGAAGTAGCCTTCGGTCACGATGACAGTAGGGCGGTCGGTTCCTTTCAGTGCCACGAAGATGCGCTGGTTGAATGTTCCCTTGTCAGCATTGTCGCCGTCCACATTCTGTTTTATCTTCATCACATATTTTTCCTTGAAGATTCTCGACTCAAGGGGAGTCACGTCGCTGATGCCGTTGAGGTTTGTGAGCTGACGCATGAACGCCGTCGTGTCTTGTTGGGCTGCGATGGTCAGTGTCATCAATGCAACCAAAACTACTGAAAGGATTCGTTTCATAGCCTTTGTTTTTTTATTTGTTGTGTATTCTATTTTGTCCTATCGCTTGTTCTATTCTATATCCTTTTTTCTCCTATATATACCTTATTCTGCTCTTTTTCCAAACGCATGCCTTGCCGTATTACGGCTCTACCACTGCACGTACAGTGCAGGCTTGGCAACGTTCGCACGTACCAATTTGGTTGTTTTTGTTAGCACCATAAGATCCAAAATGGGCGATTTTTCTGTATGATGCGTATTCGCTTGTTTCTGGATATACAAACATGTTTCTTGTCCACAGACGACAGTCATTTTGTGATCCAGTATTAGTGTAATAATGAGAGTTTGGGAGGCTCAAGGTTTTGCCATTTGATTTGCTTGTAATCTTAAGTCCGAAATCCCATTCTATACTGACGTAGTTGCTAGAGTTCAATATTATTTGTTCCATCTCTTCCTTCGTAGGAATGCGGCACAGCGGTCCCCAGTTCACATAGGCTGCATCGTCTTCCTTTTCGAGTGTCGTCAAGTTGTCTGTGGCATTGTATTTGGTGCAGTCGGTTTGGTTTGCACCACCATACTTGTAGTTTGTCCACCAACACGAGGTTACATCATCGGCTTTTGGTTCGGTTGAACCCCAAGTGAAATAGTTTCCGTCATAATAATATTTTGTTGCACCTACATTGCATTCAGCCCAAAGAAGTCCGCCAGGCAGTCCAAGGTCGATGAACTTGTGTCCGTAGACGGTGATGGTGTAGTCTGTCTTTATGCTTTTCTTCTTCAGATGCGTACGCTGTATTGTAGGGCTGAAGGTAGTTGAGTACTCATAGTGGATGCTGTCGTACCTTTGCGCTTCCTCAACCAATTTCGGATTAGCGCCCCTCAGTGTCACCGTGAGGTTGTTGTATGTGCCTTCAAGCATTGGCAGATAGAATATGCCTGGTTGCATTTTCTTTGCACCTTTATATTTGAATGTAACCTTCTTGCTGCTTTCGTCGGATGAAATGAATCTCAGTCTCTTGTTTGTGGTTGTGTCGTTGTCGGTTATCTGTGCAATGCCGCAGATTGCACTTTCGGCTGTTACTGTCACAGTTCCATCTTGCGGAATCTTGTCGAACACTAAGACGAGTACACCGCCCATGTGATTGAATTTTATCTCACGGTCTGTTGTTCCTTCACCAATGACGTTTCCATACATCGGCATGTTGAAACTGTTGCCATCTGTTTTGGAAAGAACAGAGTCTACGCTAGTGTATGTGTATGTGGATGGGAAATCAACATTCAAAAAGCCCTCAGTTTCGTTTAAATAGTCTTTCTTGCTGTAAGGGTATATTGCCGATGCATATTCCTTCAGTTCTCCAACGATTGTTCCATTGAAGGTGGCAGTGCCTGTGCCTGCACCACTTGCAATGGTGAATGGTTTGAACATTCCTTCGTCTTTAGACCAAACGCCAATGACGTCATCTGCTTGCCAGAAACCGTTGCCGTTTTTGTCAAAGCCCACGCGCGTGGTTGTTTCGTTGCTGACCTCTGTTTCCTGACTGGCAGTGACGGTGAATGTCTGCGGCTGTGGGGTGGGACTGACATCTTTTACTTCTTCCTCACTTGAGCATGCAACTGTCATGCTGACGACTGCCATTGTCGCCAAGTAAGAGAGAATATGAAATTGTGCTTTCTGCATTTTCTGTTTTGTTTAGTCTTGAACTTGTCTTTTGTCTAGTTTTGAACTCGTTTCCTGTTCTCTGTTCTCTGTCTTTTTTTGTTCCCTGGTCAGGAAAATAATTTTCCCTAGTCAGGAAAATAATTTTCAGTCATTTTATGGCTGAACGGCTGCACGAACAGAACTTCATTTATAACGTTTTGGACAGTAGCCTTGTGTTTGGATGTCCCAGGTCTTACACCTTATTATATATGTCGGTTCTTTGTAGACTTTCTGCCTTAGTAGGCTCTTGCGACGAGAACTCTGCATTTTGCTGGCTTGCCGCTCACCATGTCGGTGCCCGGTGTCTGTTCAAACATGTAAGGCACGCAACGGATTGTGGCTTGTGTTTCCTCTTTGATCTTGGCTTCGGTTTCTGCTGTTCCGTCCCAGTGGCAAAGAAAGAATCCACCGTCCTTGATTTTAGTTTTGAACTCCTCGTAGTCCTCACATTCGTAGATGCGAGAGTTGCGGAAGTCGAGCGCTTTCTTGTAGATGTTCTGCTGGATGTCGTCGAGCAACTGTTTTACGTGCTCTTCGATGCCTTCCAGACTTTCGGTTGTCTTCTCGAGTGTGTCGCGTCGCATGAGTTCGATGGTTGAGTTCTCGAGGTCTCTTGCTCCGAGTACGAGTCGTACTGGCACGCCCTTCAGCTCGTAGTCGGCATATTTGAATCCTGGACGTTTCTTGTCGTCGTCATCGTATTTCACACTGATGCCCATAGCCTTCAGCTTGTCGGCAATCTCAGTTGCTTTCTTGTTGATGGTTTCAAACTGTTCTTCTGTCTTCCATATTGGAATGATGACCACCTGGATTGGGGCGAGTTTCGGAGGCAGCACCAGTCCGTTGTCGTCGGAGTGTGCCATGATGAGCGCACCCATGAGGCGGGTTGACACTCCCCAGCTTGTTGCCCAGGCATAGTCGAGTTTGTTTTCCTTGTTAAGGAAGGTGACATCGAAGGCTTTTCCGAAGTTCTGTCCGAGGAAGTGGCTCGTACCACTCTGCAGTGCCTTTCCGTCCTGCATCATTGCTTCGATGGTGTAGGTGTCGAGCGCACCGGCAAACCGTTCGGTCTCGCTCTTCACTCCCTGTACCACTGGCAGTGCCATGAATTCTTCGGCAAAGTTGGCATACACCTTCAGCATCATCTTTGCACGGTCTTCAGCTTCCTCGCGTGTGGCATGGGCCGTGTGTCCTTCCTGCCAGAGGAATTCGGATGTACGCAGGAATATGCGTGTGCGCATTTCCCATCTCATCACGTTACACCACTGGTTGCAGAGGATCGGCAGGTCGCGGTAGGACTTGATCCAGTTTTTGTAGGTGTGCCATATGATGGTTTCAGATGTCGGACGTATGATGAGCTCTTCGTCGAGTTTTGCTGATGGGTCGACCACCACTCCGTCGTGTGTCTCGTTGGTCTTGAGGCGATAGTGGGTGACTACCGCACATTCCTTTGCAAAACCTTCAACGTGTTCTGCCTCGCGACTAAGGAACGATTTTGGGATAAGCAGCGGGAAATAAGCGTTTTGCACTCCTGTTTCCTTGAATCTCTTGTCGAGTTCGCCCTGGATTTTCTCCCAAATGGCATAACCATAGGGGCGGATGGTCATACATCCGCGTACGTCTGCCTGTTCAGCCAGTTCGGCTTTCACTACTAACTCATTATACCACTGTGAATAGTTGACACTTCTCTTTGTCAACCCTTTTAAGTCTGTTGCCATAAATTATGTTTTGTCGAATCAATGATGGATTAAGCTCCATTCCAATATCTAATCGAGTACAAATTTACGAATAAATTCCATACGAGTTGTTACGTAAGCCCCGAAAAATGATGGAATGTGCGGTTTTTCAGAAAAAACTTTGGTAGGATGTGCTCTCGTTTGAAGAAAAAGACCGATATTTGCATCTCGAAACTGTGGTCGGAGAAAACAGCAAGAGCGAAACGAAGGCAGCAAACCGAAGCGATGAACGAAAGAAACGTCGGCGAAAAGATTAGAACGGCGATTGCAGCTGTGAGATAAGATGACAGCAGCCATGAGATAAGATGACACAGCGGAAGCGAGCAAGAACAGACGACAGTAACAGAGTAACAGCAAATCGAAACAGTAATATCGAAGATAGTAAATTTTAAAAACTATTCATTATGAACAAAACAAAGTTTGTGGCACTGATGTTGAGTGCTTTGATGATTTTATCAGGATGTAATATGAACAACACCACCAAAGGCGGACTCATAGGTGGAGGTAGCGGAGCTGCTCTCGGTGCTTTGGTAGGAAATCTCGTTGGCAAGAACGCAGGCGGCACAGCCATCGGCGCTGCCATCGGTGCAGCAGTTGGTACAGGTGCAGGCGTACTCATAGGCAAGAAGATGGACAAGGCTAAGGCCGCAGCAGAGCAGGTTGCCAATGCACAGGTTGAGACCGTTACTGACGGCAACGGACTTGAGGCCGTGAAGGTGACTTTCGACTCAGGAATCCTCTTCGAGACAGGCAAGTCATCACTCAGCTCAACAGCAAAGCAATCACTCCAGCAGTTTGCAAGCAAGGTCCTCCTTGTTAATACAGATATGGACGTAGCCGTTCAGGGATACACAGACAACGCAGGATGGAAGAACAGCACTGCAGAGCAGAGCACACAGAAGAACCTCACACTCTCACAGCAGCGTGCTGATGCCGTTTCTTCTTATCTGAAATCTCTTGGCGTTACAGCAGCACAGATTGCATCAAGCACTGGCTACGGCGAATCAAACCCAGTTGCCGACAACTCAACGGCTGCTGGCAAGGCTCAGAACCGCCGCGTGGAGGTTTATCTCTATGCATCAAAGTCTATGATTGAGGCAGCAAACAACGGAACACTTCAGTAAAAATCCATTTTTCATGTGGTTTTACCCATGTTTTTCAGGGTTTTAAATTAGTTACTTGGTGGGTGTGCGGGTAACCGCACACCTTTTTAATGTTAGGGCTTGATGACTTAGCAGGTCTCGACATTCCGTTTTCATGCCAGACTTCAACGCTTGAATCCAGTAAACCTCAATGTTTGGATTCATTTAGTCCAACGCTTGAATTCAGTAAGCTTCAATGCCTAAACTCATTTAGTCCAACGCTTGAGCCCGATTTGACTCCAGCTCTTGAATTCCATTTTAACCATTAAAGTAGAACTTAATTAACCGCAAAGGTGAAACTTGATTAACCGCAAAGGTGAAACTTGATTAACCGCAAAAGGTGAAACTTGATTAACCGCAAAAGGTAGAATTTGATTAACCAACTCCGTAAAATGAACATAATAAGAGGAATAATAAGATGGGTGCTGAAACCCGCAATGTGGATACTCATATTTTTTCTTGGTTCGACGATTGCAATGACACTCGTCTACCGCTACAGCAAAGTCCCCATCTCTCCGTTGATGGTCATACGGTTGATTGACCAGGCAAAAGACGGCAAGCAACTGAAGCTCGCCCACCATTGGGTTCCGCTCGACAGCATCAATCCTTCGCTTCCGCAGGCAGTAGTGGCAAGTGAAGATCAGAATTTCATGAAGCATCACGGATTCGACTTCGATGCAATTGAAGATGCACTGGAGGAACGGGAGAAGACGGGCAGAGTGCGCGGAGCAAGCACCATAAGCCAACAGACGGCAAAGAACGTGTTTCTTTGGCCCTCGTCCACATGGGTGCGCAAAGGTTTCGAGGCTTATTTCACTGTGCTTATCGAGACATTCTGGTCGAAGCAGCGAATCATGGAAGTCTATCTGAACACCATTGAGATGGGCGACGGAATCTATGGGGCAGAGGCAGTTGCACTCGAACATTTCGGTTGCCATGCCATCGACCTCAATGCCAACCGAAGCGCACTGATTGCAGCATCATTGCCCAATCCGCTCAAACGCAACAGCGGCAATCCATCATCTTACATGTACAAGCGCCAGCGCCAAATCTTGCGTCAGATGCGCAATGTCGGTCCGTTCCCAATGACGGATATAGAAACTTCGGAAGAATAAGCAAAGCCATTGGACGCATAAGCCAATACAACCGGATGCATAAGCCAATACAACCGGATGCATGAGCCGATACGAACGGATGCATGAACCGATACGAACAGATGCATGAACCGATACGAACGGATGCATGAACCGATACGAACGGATATTTTGGTCAAGACAACTGGTCGCATAAGCCAATACGAGCGGACGTATCATTCAATATGAGCGGTCGTGTGATTCAATACTGTATGCCGTATTAGAAAAGGCATTTTATTCTTTCTCGTACTGATAGCAGCCGGCATCGGGGTTGTTCGCTGGACGCTTTACTCCGTTCATATCTACTTTGCAATCGTCGGGTGTAAGCGATGCATCGCCCAGTCCGCGTGCGGCAGACAATGAGTCGAGACGGAAATCGTAGAAATATACGCTGTTGTCGATGGTGCGGAAGTTTGCGCCACGCACAATTGCTCCGTCCGAATTATCATTGTCAGTACTTTGTGAGTTTGCCCGGTACAAACCGTTGGCCTTATACAAACTGTTGGCTTTAGCCTTGTTCAAGCTATTGGCCTTAGCTTTGTACAAACCTTTGAACCTTGCTTTGCTTGTCGACGAACCATAGCCAGACTTTTTTTCTTCTCTGTCGAACTTGCAATCGATGAAATATTGTTCGTCGGCTTCGGTGGTGACGGTGTTGACAAGGGAATTGTAGAATTGGTAATTGAATGCTGCATCGCTGTCCTGCATCCTCGATCCGTAGACTTCGTCGGTGGATGAACCGGTGATGATGCAGTTGGCAAATTTAATCATTATTAATGGAAACTCTTTGCTGTTGTAGACATTGGCAAAGTAAAGTGCCGATCCATGGGTGGCATTCCAAGGATAGAATTGTGCCAGCGTGCAGTGGGTGAATTCCGTTGTTCCTCCGATTATTGTGGCGCAATTGCCGCCTGCATTGCTCAGTTGGGTGTTCGAGAGTGTAGCTCTTGTTGCCTGAAGGAAGATGGCGTCTCCTGCCACATTATGGATTTTGCAGTTGTGGACTGTGTATTTCAGTCCGTCTGCCAGCGAGTCGTTGTCAGCAATTATTCCATAGTTTCCTCCGTGAATGTCGCAGTAGTTGAATGAGTTGTCGTGGCTTTCCGGATAGAGCCGTATGCCTTTCCACTGTGCATCAAGCCGGTCGTAGGGCAGATAGGTAAAGAGTTTGTCGGTGCGGTCGCCTCTCATCGTGATTGGTTTGTCCTGCGTTCCCTCCGCCTTCAGTGTTCCGTAGACGCTCAGTCCCGAATATTTATGGAAGCAGATGGTGGTGCCAGGTGCGATGGTCAGGGTTGCTCCCTTGGCAACGACAAGACTGTCGCGCACAACAATCGGGCGCACTGATGCAAGGGTCGTGTCTTTTCTGATTGTCTGTCCGCTCATTACTATGACGTCCTGTCCGTAGGCTTCTAGCATTACTTTCTGTGTCATTCCGTTCTCCATCGTGAAGAGGATGGAGTCGGTGACGAGGGTGGGGGAGTCGGAATTGTGTGGGTTGACAGTCACTTCCACGAAGCAGAACATGCTGTCCTCGTGGCAAATCTCCACATCCGTGAATTGTGTGGCGTAGTTGCCGTCGAGATTGATGCGGAATCCGCTGCTTCCGTTGCTGCCAAGTCTGACAGAGGTCAGGCGCACGCCCTTGCTGTTGGAATTGTAGACCTTGAACTCCTTGGTTGCCGAACCCACGTCAGTAAATATGGTGTCGAAACTGATGGTGTCTTGCGAGAAACTGAGCCC
Organism: Bacteroidaceae bacterium; assembly: GCA_963640465.1. Lineage (GTDB taxonomy): Bacteria > Bacteroidota > Bacteroidia > Bacteroidales > Bacteroidaceae > Colivivens. Next base: position 46,136 of record CAVHYP010000009.1, read on the forward strand.
TCCGTTGGGCGAAGTGATGAATTCCTCTTCCTCGCTGCACGACTGCAGTCCAGTGACAGCGATGGCGAGGATGCAAATCAGAGTTATGGCGATATGACTTTTGCTTTTTCTCATTTGGTTCGTTCTTATCTCTCTTAGAAACGCAAAACACTCCTTGATTATTGTTTTTCCGCACGAAATTCATAAATTAAATCGTGGGATGCGAGGCAGTGTGAAAAAAAATATTTACATTTGTACCTTGTTTTATATGAATGTATAGAAATGAAGAAAAAGGCACCAAATAAAGGCTCACAGAAAAAGACGAGGACAAGTGTGGTGGACGTCGACATCATGTCGAAGGCGTCCATCGTGAAGTTTGTGATAGGATTGATTCTTGTTTTCACGGCATTGTTCATGATTCTTGCATTCTCGTCGTTTCTCTATAGCGGAGCTTCAGACTACAATATAGTTGACACTCAGAATTTTGCTGAGCTCTATAATGAACTGACATCAGGCGGATCGCATGCACGCAACATCTGTGGAGCGTTTGGTGCAAAGACTGCTTTTGTGTTCATCAACAAATACTTCGGAGTTGCGGCTTACCTTGTTCCGGTGTTCCTCGTTCTGCTTGGCATGAAGCTCATCGGTTCGTTCCGCCTCCGTTGCATCCGACTTTTCATCTTGCTTGGAGTGACCATGATTTGGGCAAGCATCTTACTGAGCACCCTTGCATGCGACATTCCTGCTTTGGGCAACAATTTCTTCTATCTTGGTGGCTACAGCGGCATGGCAGTCACAAAATGGCTCGGACTGATGATTGGTTCGCCAGGCATTTACGGCATTCTGATTCTTGTGGCAATCTTTGTGCTTGTTTATCTCAGCACCAAGACAATAGAAGTGGTACGCAACCTGATGCGACTCGAACGCATAAAGTCGTTCGGCAATCCGCTTGAGAGTTTGCTGAGCAAGAATGATTCCGACGATGATGAAGATTCGGAGGATGAGGGCGTGACAAGCGACGAGGATGAACCCACGGAGTTTGTCGACCCCAAAATCAACTTCATCGACTTTACTGCTCAAGAAAAACAACGGGCAGAGGAAGCGGCTGCAGTAGCTTCTCAGCAGGCAGCAGCATCTCAATCGTCTGCAGCACAGGAGTCTGCCAGTGAACCTGCTTCGACGGTTGACATGAACGTGTCTGCACAACCCGAACCCGTTGTGACAGTCATGGATAAAGGTGACGAAATGTTTCATGTGGAGGCTGGAAGCACCGAACCTGCACAAACAGTTTATTCTGACGACACAGCCATCGGTTTTGATGCCGTCGTAGGGCGCAGCTCGGGTCCGGCAACTGACAAGAACCTGAGTCGTGGCAACATCAACACGCCGTATGACCCACGCCACGACCTTGAATACTACAAATATCCGCTGCTCAGTCTGCTCGACAAGAGCGATGACAGTTCTCCACGCATCGATATGGAGGAACAGACTGCCAACAAGGAACGCATCATCCAGGTGCTCCATAGTTTCGGAGTGGAGATAAGCAGTATCAAGGCAACCATAGGACCAACCATCACCCTCTACGAGATAACTCCAGCCGAGGGAATGCGCATCTCCAAAATCCGTAACCTCGAAGACGATATCGCACTGAGTCTCGCAGCCGAGGGAATCCGTATCATTGCGCCGATTCCTGGCAAGGGAACCATCGGTATTGAGGTGCCGAACAAGAAGAAGTGCATCGTGTCGATGGAAAGTATCCTCAACTCGAAAACCTATCAGGAGTCGAAGATGGAACTGCCGTGCGCATTGGGAAAAACCATCACTAACGAAGTGTTCATGATTGACCTTGCCAAAGCTCCTCACCTCCTCGTTGCAGGTGCCACCGGTATGGGTAAGTCCGTCGGACTGAACGCCATCATCACTTCATTGCTCTACAAGAAACATCCGTCGGAACTGAAACTCGTGATGGTCGACCCGAAGAAAGTGGAGTTCAGTGTCTACAATTCCATTGAGAACCACTTCCTTGCGAAACTTGAGGAAGAGGAAGAACCAATCATCACCGACACACAGAAAGTGGTGAAGACCCTCAACTCGCTATGTAAACTGATGGACCATCGCTACGACTTGCTCAAGATGGCAGGCGTAAGAAATATAAAGGAGTACAATGCCGACTTCAAGGCACGCAAGCTCAACCCGATGCAGGGACATGATTACATGCCATATTATGTGGTGGTGATAGACGAGTTCGGCGACCTTATCATGACAGCCGGCAAGGAGATAGAATTGCCAATTTGCCGTATCGCCCAGTTGGCGCGTGCCGTGGGAATCCACATGATTATTGCCACCCAGCGACCTACAGCACAGATTATCACCGGTACCATCAAGGCCAACTTCCCGGCTCGTATCGCATTCCGTGTGGCAGCGATGATGGACTCACGAATCATCCTCGACCGTCCGGGAGCCAATCAGTTGATTGGACGTGGCGATATGCTCTACCTCAACGGAGGCGACCCAACCCGTGTGCAGTGCGCCTTTGTCGACACGCCCGAAGTGGTGAGAATCTGTAAGTACATCAGCACCCAGCAGAGTTTCGGTCATGCAGCCTATCTGCCTGAGGTGGATGACGACAGTGACGGTTCAGGCGATGGTGGTTCATCGGATTCAATCGGACACATTGACCCGATGTTTGAGGAATGTGCAAAACTTGTGGTGTCGAGCCAGCAAGGCAGTACATCCATGCTCCAGCGCAATTTCTCCATCGGTTACAACCGTGCCGGAAAGATTATGGACCAACTGCAGAAAGCAGGAGTTGTGGGTGCTCAGATTGGAGCAAAGCCACGCGAGGTGCTGGTGCAGGATTTCAATACACTTGATACAATTATACGAAATTTAAAATAACGGGACAGACGCTGGGAATTGACTGCTAAAAACTCTCCGGTCATGGAATTTTATTTTCCTAGTCAGAAAAAATATTTTTTCCAGTCAGAGAAAAAAACGCCTACAGTCAGAGCACAAAAGCTCAACAACAGGGAGACAGAAATTCTCCAGTCAGCGTCCCCCAAAAAGACAATTAGTAAAGATAAAAATAAGTAATATAGAACAATAAGAATACAGAGAACAATGATGAAACGATATTTTTTCACACTGCTGTTTGCTGTCGTGGCAATGGCAACCTATGCATTCGATGCAAAGAGCGTACTCGACAAGGTGTATGCAGAATACAAGAAATGTCCGAGCATCACGGCTGAGTTTGTCATCCGTGTGGGCGAGGACGAGGACGAGGGTACTGTACTGCTCCAGGGCAGTAAGTTCCGCACGCAGATGAGCAACCACATCACTTGGTTCGACGGCAAGACCATGTGGTCGTATGCCAAGGACAACGAGGAGGTGAATGTCACTGAGCCAACCCAAACCCAACTGGCAAAAATCAATCCGTATGCCTTCCTCGGCATTTACAAGACCGGTTACGATGTGACTTTCGGCAAGAACACCAAGACCTATTACGAGATTGTACTCACTGCCACATCCTCCAAGTCGTCCATCAAGAAAGCGATTATCCATGTCAACCGCATGAACAATCATCCCACCTATGTGATGATGGGACAGACCAAGGGCAACATCGAAATCCGTGTCACTTCATTCAAGAAAGGCAAGAAGCAGGCAGACAGCGCCTTCAAGTTCAATAAGGCAAAATATCCGAAGGCCGATGTCATCGACTTGAGGTAAAGAAGTTGCTATATATAAATATGGAAACGAGCAGATTGCTTATACTTGGGTGACGAACCATGGATACTGCCTACATATAATAAGGAAAGAAAACAATAACGCTATATATAAATAATAAGGAAAGGAAATAAATGGAACACATAAAATGTTTGATAATAGGGTCGGGACCTGCAGGCTACACTGCTGCAATCTATGCAAGCCGTGCCAATCTAGCACCAGTAGTATATGAAGGAATTCAGCCTGGCGGACAGCTGACTATCACCGACATGATAGAGAATTTCCCCGGTCATCCCGAGGAATTGTCGGGACAGGACTTGATGGACCTGATGCGCCAGCAGGTGGAGAAGTTCGGCGTGGAAATCCGTGAACACATCTGCGTGAAGAGCGACCTCAGCAAAGCACCTTACACCTTCACATTTGAAGACGGAAGTGAGGTTGAGGCGGATTGCGTAATCATTGCCACCGGAGCAAGTGCCAAATTTCTCGGACTGGCTGACGAAAAGAAATACATGGGGCAGGGAGTCAGTGCATGTGCCACATGCGACGGCTTCTTCTACCGCAAGAAAGTGGTTGCCGTTGTCGGTGGTGGCGACACAGCCTGTGGCGAAGCGCTCTACCTGGCAGGACTTGCCTCAAAGGTTTACCTGATTGTCCGCAAGCCATATCTCCGTGCGTCAAAGATTCTGCAGGACAGAGTGGACAAGAATGAAAAGATTGAGATTCTCTACGAAACCAACACCGAAGGACTCTACGGAGACAATGGGGTGGAGGGCGCACATCTTGTTCATCGCAAGGGTGAAGCCGATGAATCCCACTACGACCTGCCGATTGACGGATTCTTCCTTGCCATCGGCCACAAACCCAATTCCGATGTGTTCAAGCCTTGGATTGAAACAGACGAGACTGGTTACATAAAGACCATCGACGGCACACCGAAGACCAACATTCCCGGTGTATTTGCTGCCGGAGATGTGGCAGATCCTCTCTATCGCCAGGCCATCGTAGCTGCAGGATCAGGCTGTAAGGCTGCAATGGAAGCGGAGAAGTTCCTCGCGGACAAATAAGCAAAGTGACTTTGAGTAAGACGAATAAATATCTCAAGTCCACATGTCATTGCTTGCTGGTTGTGGCATCAGTAGTCATGCTTGCCTCATGCCACAGTTCAAAGTCGGTGTACTACAAGAATGTGGACATGCGCGAGCTGGCACGGGCAGGTCTTGCTCTCGGGTTCGACATCGAGGAAAACGATGAATGGGCACTGATGATTGAGTCTGCAAAATGGCTCGGCACACCCTACCGAAGTGGAGGCAACACCAAGGCTGGAGTGGACTGTTCCGGACTGACAGTACAGATATTCAAAGCAGTCTACGGCAAATCGCTCCATCGCCGAAGCCTTGACCAATACGAGCAGGACTGCAAAAGGGTAGGCGACAATAGTCTGAAATGCGGTGACCTCGTGTTCTTTGCCACATCAGGTAAGGTGAAGCGTAAGAATATCAACCATGTAGGTATCTATCTTAAGGACAATCGGTTCATCCATGCCAGCAGTTCGCGCGGAGTGGTTGTCGACAATCTCAACAGCCGCTATTATGTAGACCGCTGGATTGGAGGAGGCAGAGTGAAATGAAGTTGGCATCATCTTTGATACAGTAATCAAACAGGCTTTGACTCAGTGATCAAGTAGGCTATGATTCAGATATCAAAAAAGCTTTGATTTAGGCTCAGGCATATAGTGACTCGGAAATTAAGTAACTCATAGAAAGAAAAAGAACGTATTGCGTTTATAAAAGGATATATGGCATTAGGAAAATGGATTGGAGGTGTCTTCGGTGCTTTCGCAGCCGGACCTATCGGTGCGATACTGGGATTTTTCCTGGGCTCGTTGGTTGACCGCATGAATGAGAAAACTGATGTGGAAAGTAATCAGTATCAGACCTATTCAGGGCAGTCTAGCAGTCGCAATGGCTTTCTGTTTTCGATGATGCTTCTCATGGCACACATGATTCAGGCAGACGGCAAAATCATGCATTCCGAGATGGAATACGTCAGGCGATGGCTGAAGCAGAATTTTGGAGACGATGCCATGCGCGAAGGCGAGAGTATTCTGAACCGCCTGTTCGAATACCGGCGCTTGTATGGCGAACAAGCCTGGAGCCAGCAGATTTATAGTTGCTGTGCCCAAATCGCAACCATCATGCCCGCAGAACAGCGGTTTCAGTTGGTCTCAATCCTTGCCGAGATAGCCAAAGCCGACGGGAATGTGGTGGATGCCGAGGTACAGGCATTAAAGCAAATGGCAGTGGCAATGAGACTCGATGTCCATGTAGTCGACCAGTTCCTCTCGTTGGGCGGAGATTCACTCGACGACGCCTACAAAGTACTGGGAATCACACCCGATGCCACCGATGACGAGGTGCGCAAAGCCTACAGGAAGATGGCACTGCAGTACCACCCCGATCGTGTGGCAACCCTTGGCGAGGATGTGAAGGAGAATGCAAAACGCAGATTCCAGGAAATCAATGCCGCCAAAGAGAATATATACAAGGTAAGGCATATGTGATGCAACTGCATTTACTTTCGGAGAGAATGATTTCATCCGAAAAAGTTTTGCAGACTCGTCAATTATTAGTAAATTTGCACTAGATTATCAATTAACTACATATTTATGAAAGCAAAGGTTTTAACCCTTGCCTTGGGTGCAATGCTCGCATCTATGGCAACACAGGCTCAGCCTGCCAATTGCTGGAACGATCCAAGGGTCAACAGCGACAATCGTCTTGACAATGTGGCTACTTTCTTCGCATACGAAACTAGCCAACTTGCACAGACCGGAGAGAAGGAAAAATCCAGTCGTTTCCTCTCGATTGAAGGCAAATGGAAATTCAATTGGGCAAAAGATGCCGACAAACGTCCCGAAGGCTTCTACAAGACTGACTATGACGATAGCAACTGGGGCACAATGCCAGTCCCGGGCATCTGGGAACTCAACGGCTATGGCGATGCCATCTACGTCAACAACTGCTATGCATGGCGCAACGACTGGGAAACCAATCCTCCTTATGTCCAGGATTTGGAGAACCACGTAGGCTCCTATCGTCAGACATTCACTCTGCCGGCTGACTGGAAGGGCGACAAGATTTACATCCACATCGGTTCTGCCACCAGCAACCTCACGATGTTTGTCAACGGACAGTACGTAGGCTATAGCGAGGACTCGAAAGTGGCAGCCGAGTTTGATATCACACCTTATGTAAAACCAGGAGAGAAAAACCTCATTGCAATGCAAATCATGCGTTGGTGCGATGGTTCCTATCTCGAGGACCAAGACTTCTGGCGTCTTTGTGGTATTGCCCGCGAATGTTACATCTATGCGCGCCCTGCAAGCCACATCCACGACCTTTTTATCACCCCCGACCTCACTCCCGACTATCGTGACGGAATGCTGACCATCAAGGCAGACATCGATTCTCCCGAGTCAGGCAGTAAGGTGGTGTTTACACTCAAGGATAAAGCCGGACAGACCGTGAAAGAGCAGGCAGTAGATGCATCCAAGAATGTGGAGTGCACCATTGCTCTTGCCGACTGCCACAAGTGGAATGGTGAGGACCCATATCTTTATAAGTTGTACACCACACTCCAGAAGGACGGCAAAGTCGTGGAAGTCATTCCACAGAACGTAGGTTTCCGCAAGGTTGAGATAAAGAACCGTCAGCTCCTCGTCAACGGACAGCCGGTGCTCATCAAGGGAGTCGACCGTCATGAGATTGACCCCGATGGAGGATATGTGGTAAGCTACGAACGCATGGTGCAGGACATCAAGGTGATGAAGCAACTCAACGTCAATGCAGTACGCACCTGTCACTATCCCGACGACCCGCGCTGGTACGACCTCTGCGATGAGTATGGAATTTACATGACATCCGAGTCAAATATCGAAAGTCACGGAATGGGCTATGGCGACAAGACCCTTGCCAAGCGCGAGGATTATCACGATGCACACGTTGAGCGTCAGAAGCACCATTTGATGGCGTACAAGAACCATCCTGCAATCATCGTTTGGTCACTCGGCAACGAGGCTGGCTACGGCAAGAACTTTGAGGATGCCTACGATTGGGTGAAGCAGTATGATCCATCACGTCCATGCCAGTTCGAGCAGGCTGGACAGAATGGCAAGACCGACATCTATTGTCCTATGTATGCAGGCTACGACCATTGCGAGAAATATGCTCAGGGCGACAACCCTCGTCCGCTCATCCAGTGTGAGTATGCCCATGCCATGGGTAACTCTGTGGGGGGCTTCAAGGAATATTGGGATTTGGTACGCAAATATCCTGCTTATCAGGGCGGATACATTTGGGACTTCATAGATCAGGGTTTGCGCTCAAAGAGTAAGATTACAGGCAAGCAAATCTGGACCTATGGTGGCGACTACGGACGCTTCCCTGCATCCGACAACAACTTCAACTGCAACGGAATGATCAACCCCGACCGTGTGCCAAATCCGCATGCCTACGAAGTGCAGTTCTACTATCAAAATATCTGGACAACCCTTGTCGACAAGAACTCAGGTAAGGTGGAGATCTACAACGAGAACTTCTTCGAACCAATCAAGAACATCACCCTCCACTTCACCATCGAGGCACAGGGCGATAAGATTGAAGAAGGAACCATCGACCTTACAAATCTCAACATCAAGCCACAGACACGCAAGACTGTGAAGATTGCAGCAATGGCAAAAGCACTGAAAAACAAGAAATTCGCTGGTAAAGAGATAGTTTGCAACATAAGTTATAAGCTCTCTTCCGATGCACCGCTCCAGAAGAAGGGCGACACTGTGGCACACCAGCAGTTCGTTTTGTCCGACTATAAGTTCGTCGACACCAACGCACTGATGACCCAGTCCGCTGCCGGCAACATCCAGGTTGAAGACCATAGCGCATATCTGCTTGTGAAGGCAAACAACCTCGGAGTCACATTCAACAAAGACAACGGCTTCATTGCCTATATCGATGTCGACGGAAAGCCTGTCATGAAAGAAGGCTACGAGATGAGACCCGACTTCTGGCGTGCAGCAACCGACAACGATTATGGTGCAGGAATGCAACGCAACCTCAGAGGATGGAAAAACGCAGGTTTGCATCTCGACAACCTCAAGTATGACAAAGACGGAAACAACTATGTTGTGAAAGCCGACTACACCGTCAACATCTCAGCCCAGAAGAAGAAAGACAACCAGGCCCAGCCTGCCAAGCCAAAGCTTAGCATGACCTACGTCTTCACCCCAGCCGGTAAAGTCATCGTGACCGAAGCCATGACAGTAGGTGAGGACGGCAAGCAATATCCGCAACTCCTGCGCTACGGCATGGAACTTGAGATGAATCAGGCATACGACCAGATTGAGTTCTATGGCAAAGGACCACAAGAAAACTACATCGACCGCAACAACTTCGCCAATATCGGAGTTTACAAGCAGACTGTAGCCGACCAGTATTGGGGATATATCCGTCCGCAGGAATCAGGCAACAAGACTCAGGTTCGCTACTGGAAAGTGACCGACAAGTCAGGCAACGGACTTCTGTTCGAAGCACCCGAGCCAATGGAATGCCAATCCATCCCATATCTCTACGACGATCTCGACCCTGCTACAGAGAAGGCACAGCGTCACAGCGGCGACCTCACTCCACGCCCTCTCACCTCTGTCCACATCGCCCAGCGTCAGATGGGAATTGGATGTGTCAACTCATGGGGCGCATGGCCACGGAGCGAGTACCAGATGCCTTGCCAGGACCGCACCTTCACCTTCGTGATTTCTGCAGCTGACTGACAAGATTATAAAATAAATGTAAGGAGGGCTTTCCCATGCGGATAGCCTTCCTTTATTGTGATGTACATGATATTCGATTAGTTGCCACGGAAATTTTGAACTGCGCCGACTTCTGCTAGAATCTTTGTATTCATTATAACTACTTGGAAATCAGTTGTAAAGATACAAATTTTCTAGCAGATTAAAGAGTATAAATAGTTAATAGCCAATAAGTTAAGAGGAATTTATGATGAAGAAAAATTATAGTAAATATGAGGTAAAGGAAGAGTTTGGAACTCTATCCTTTAACCATGTGTTACTTCATAAAGAGAGTACAAAAATGTACCAAGTTATTTTTTTACTGTTACTATATTTCTTATTTGCTGCAATATCAGGAGTCTATGCAACAGACCTTGACAATTTCGTGAAGGTAGAATCGTCAGGTACATATACCTTCATGTCCACTACGGCAAATACTAGTGGCGGAGAGACGACAACGCTACCTACAGAGTATTATA
>CAVHYP010000010.1:0-19552 GCA_963640465.1 Bacteroidaceae bacterium
GATAGTTCTGCCAAAGCGTCAGGCCGCTTGCGCCAGCCACGATGGCACCTGCATCCAGGTAATTGTTGAGCGACACCGCAATGGTGCTCTTTAGACTGCCTTTACTCATGACGCTTATCTTTTTGAGAGAACCATCTTCTCGTAATTTTCTATCTCTGCTATGTAATCCTCGCCAACGGGTATGTCGTTTTTGAGATTGAAGTAATCGTAAACGGCACCGAATGGCATGGTTTTCATCTCTTCTAATAGTGCGAGCCGCTGGAACAATTTACTCTCATCTTCGTATTTGCGCAATGCATCGAGTGGTTCGAGAAATGCTTGCAGCAAGGATTTCTGTGCTGCACGTACACCTATTATGTATGCACCTATACGGTTGATGGAACCATCGAAGTAATCGAGTCCGATGTGGGCACGATCGAGGGCGTTGGCACGGACAAGCTCGGAGAAAAGATTGCGTGTATTGTCATCGAAGAGTGTCACATGGTCTGAATCCCAGTGCATCGGGCGAGATACGTGGAGCATCAGTTCGGGCACGAAAAGCAGAAGGGCAGAAACTGCATCCGACACATTTTCCGTAGGTTCGTAGTGACCGGTGTCGAGAGTGTACATTACGTTGTTCTTAGCACAATAACCTGCATAAAAATCGTGTGAGCCTACTGTGTATGCTTCCAGTCCGATACCGAATAGCTTGGCTTCCAGACATGTTTTCATGTTGGGTAGTTTCTCTGTCAATATCTCGTCCAAACTGTTCTTCAATATCTCGCGGTAACGTCCTTTCTCTACTGTAATGTCCTTTGAACCGTCATGAACCCAAATGTTCATGATGCATGGGTCTCCTTGATATTTACCCATGGTATCGGCAATGCGACGGCAACGCTTGGTGTGCTCAATCCAGAAGTCACGTATGGCTTTGTTGGGATTGGAAAGGGACAGACTGCCGCTCTTGGGGTGAGAGAATGAAGTGGAGTTGAAATCAAGTTTCAGATTATGCTCCTTTGCCCATTGCATCCAGCCAGTGAACTGTTCTACACTCACTTGGTCGCGGTCGATAGACTTGCCGTTGAACTCTCCGTAAATCTCGTGCAGGTTCAGACGGAATGTACCAGCCAACAGACTTAGTACTTTCTCTATGTCTTGGCGCATCTCTCCGATGTTGGTCGCTTTGCCCGGATAGTTTCCAGTGGACTGGATGCCACCTGAGGCAGCTTCGCCACGTTCAAATCCCACCACGTCATCCGTCTGCCAGCAATGCAGGGAGATTGGTGTCTTGTCCAAAGTCTCGATTGCTTTGTCTGTGTCTACGCCTAGAGCAGCATAGCGCTCTTTTGCAATCTCGTAGTTCTTAATAATCAAATCTTTTTTCATTGTTAGTTTAGTTGTTGGATAGTTTCTGCTCTGTTATTTGATGATTCTCTGGAATCGGTCGTATGCTTTGTCCCATACTTCTTTGTCATGTGGGACAAACTTCTTTCTCTCAATGGAGTTTGCGATGATTTGTCGCATCTCCCAAATGTCTTTCACGAGCCCTGATGCCTTGGCTTGCAACATGATATTGCCAATGGCTGTACCTTCCTGGGGCCCTGCATAGACTGTGACATCACAACTGTCGGCAGTGAATTGGTTGAGGTAGTTGTTGAGTGAACCTCCTCCAATGATGTGCAGTACGTTGATGTCGAAGTCTGCAAATTCTTTGAGCCATGTGAAAACCTGGCGGTAGCGCAGGGCAAGACTGTCGAAGATGCAACGGCAAGTTTCTGCATAACCTTGTGGTACATGTTGCCCGGTCTCCTTGCAAAAATCTTGTATTGCATCAATCATTGAGGATGGGTTGACGAACGTGTTGTCATCGGGATTGATGAGACTTTGGAATGGCTTTTGCTTTGACATCTCGGCTTGTAGGTCGCTGTGCGACTTGGGCGCATCAGTCCATTCCTGACGGCAACGCTCATAAATCCACATGCCACAGATGTTTTTGAGAAAGCGAGTCGTGCCGTCAATGCCTCCTTCGTTTGTGAAATTGAAACTGAAGCTGCGGTTGTTGATAATGGCTTTCTTGGATTCTATCCCCATCAGACTCCATGTACCCGAACTGAGATAGGCAAATTCTCTGTCTTTCGCTGGAACGGCAGCCACTGCGCTTGCTGTGTCGTGACCGGCAACTGCTACAACAGGTATTGCGCCCAGTCCTGTAATTCTTTGGACTTCTTCTGTAAGGGCTCCGATGACAGTGCCAGGGCTTGTCATCTCTCCGAATTGTGAACGCTTCAACCCGAGACTCTCTATCAGTTCAATGTCCAAATCCTTAGTATTTGGATTGAGAATCTGTGATGTTGAGGCTACCGTGTATTCGCATATTGTTTTGCCCGTAAGCATATAACTCAATGCGTCTGGGATAAAGAGAATTTTTTCTGCATTCTCCAAGGCAACGTTACCGGCATTGCGCATTGAGTAAAGCTGGAACAGCGAGTTGAAGTTCATGAATTGTATGCCAGTCTTTTCGTAAACTTTGTCCTTGCTGATTGCCTCGTTAAAGTATTTCTCCATTACTCCGAACGTATGTGGGTCTCTGTATGACAGAGGATTGCCCAATATGGCATTGTCCTTGCCTATGCATAAAAAATCGCATCCCCAAGTGTCTATGCCTATGCTCTTGATGAGGATGTTGCTTTGCGCAACCAACTTCAGCCCCCTTATGATTTCATTGTAAAGTGCATAGATGTCCCAGTAGAAATGCCCGCCGGTTTCTATGATATGATTGCTGAAGCGAGTCAGTTCTTCCAACTCAAGCTTGCCCTCTGTCAAATGTCCGATGACCGTCCTTCCGCTGGTGGCACCCAAATCTACTGCAAAAAAGTTCTTTGTTTGTTCCATCCTTTATCAATTATATTTTTATGCCCATTTGCTTTGCATTGCTGGATTCATCTTCTATGAAGATAGAAACCTAGTTGCAAATGTAGCAAAAAAATGGCAGACAACTCTTCACTCTTACCATGTATTTGCGCTTGGATGCGTTTCTTGTGTATAATGGACATCCTTTACTTGTTCGGTCTCGGTATCTTATAGCCTAAGATAGCGACGATGCAACTCATGATTGGGCTGATGATGCAGAAGAAACAGAAGGGAAAATAGACGAGGGTTGGGATGCCGAGAACTGTGCTCTGCGTCATTCCGCATGCAGTCCAAGGAACCAACACTGATGTGACAGTGGCTGAATCTTCTGTGGAACGGCTGAGCAGTTCGGGCCGGTAACCTCGATCTCGGTATTCTTCTTTATAGATGGAGCAGTTCATGATGATGGAAAGGAACTGGTCGCCCATGATGAGGTTGAGCAAACATCCGGTTGCCACACTGGAGCAGACGAGTGAAGCTGTGCTGCGTATGTAGCGGAGCAATGTGCTTGTGAGACTCTTGAGCATGCCGCTGGCTACCATGCACGAACCGAACGACATGGCACAAAGAATGAGCCAAATGGTATTGAGCATCCCTGCCATGCCTCGTGTGGCTACAAGTTCGTTGATGGCTTGATAGCCAGTGTCTACTTGAGTAGAGGTGTAGCAAGTCTTCATCAGTCCTATGAAGAGTGATTTCACAGTCACAGAAGTCTCGCCTGCAATATTGGCAAGCACCTCGGGCTGTAGCACTGTAGCACAAATACATGCGACAAGGGAGGAAAGAAGCAGGGTGATGAGCGACGGCACTTTTTTGTAGATGAGCCAACCTGTGTAGGCTGGAACGAGGAGCGTTAGCCAACTGATGTTGAATCCTTGTGCGAGTCCGTCGGTGTACATTGTTACTTCCATAGTTTTGCCGTTGTAGAAGAGACCCATGACGAGATATAGGATGAGGGAGATGGTCATGCTCGGTATGGTGGTGTAGAGCATGAACCGAATATGTGTGAAGAGGTCTGCACCTGCCATGCTGGATGCCAATACTGTTGTGTCGCTCATTGGCGAGAGTTTGTCGCCGAAGTACGCACCTGATATGACTGCTCCAGCTGTATAAGGCTCGGGGATCCCCAGCGCGGTGCCGATTCCCATCAAGGCAATGCCAATGGTGGCAATGGTGGTCCACGATGTTCCGGTCATTACTGATATGATGGCAGATATGATGCAGGCGCAAGGAAGGAAGAATATGGGCGACATAATCTGCACACCATAGTATATAAGGGTGGGTACGACTCCGCTTATCATCCATGTGGCAGACATCATGCCGATGAGTAAAAGCAGGAGTATGGAAACTGCTGCATCGCCGACTGTGGACTTGATGCGTTCTTCGAATACGGACCAAGGAGTTTTGTACACCTTCATGGAAAGTGCCACGCACACGGCTGTAGCTATCATCATTGCAACTTGGGATGCTCCCGAAAGTGCATCGTCGGGGAAATACAGCAGGGCACAGGCTATCAGTGCAATGAGTGACAGTAGGGGTAGCAATGCAATGATGGGATGTGGATGAGTGGAAATCTTCATGTTTCTTTTGGACTGCTAATGAGAACTGGTGTGTATGGGATTGAAATGTATGTGAGACTGGAGTGTGTATGCGACTGGGAATGTGAGAAAACGAAAGTAGGAAGAAAACTACTTTGTTTTCCTCCTACTCGCATTTATTGAGTCTGTAATGTGTGTTCTCTTATGACTTGCGGGAAACATAGCTTCCGTCGCGTGTGTCAACCTCAATCATGTCGCCTTCGTTGATAAACAGTGGAACGCGGATTTCAACACCTGTTTCCAGAGTTGCAGGCTTGGTAGCGTTTGTTGCTGTGTCGCCTTTGAGTCCAGGCTCTGTATAAGTTACTTTGAGGATAATCTTTACAGGGGCTTCTGCTGTCAGAATTGCACCTGTCTGGTCGTCTATTGATGCCATAACCATGCTTTCTCCTTCCTTGAGGAAGTCTCCGCCAGTGATCAAGTCTTTGTTGATGTTGACTTGTTCGAATGTCTCTGTATTCATGAATACCATGTCCTCTCCTTCTTTATAGAGGTATTGGAACTGCTGGTGTGAAACGGTCACGTCGTCCAACTTTGCGGAAACAATCCAAGTACGTTCGAGTACTCGTCCGTCTTCCACGTTGCGGAGCTTTGTGATCATGACTGTGTTTCCTTTACCTGGTTTCTTGTGAAGGAAATCGATTACTACCCAAATTTTGCCGTCATCGAGGCGGAGGCAAACGCCTTTCTTAATGTCACCTGCTAAAATAGCCATACTGCTTTAGTTGTATTTAAATGAACTTTTTGTTTATATTGTAACCCATGAATTGAAATCGAGTGCAAAATTAGGGGTTTTTTGTAAGAGAACAAAGAAAAACACGTGAAAAAAAGAAGTTTCTTTTTGTCGGATGACATAAAATGACTAAATTTGCACGCTGTTTGCGCAATATACAGTGATTTTGGCTGGTGTTGCACTGCGAACCGTATGTAGTCAATAGTAATAAATTAAACAGATAGAAAATGAAAAGAACGTTTCAACCGCACAACCGTAAAAGAATCAACAAGCACGGTTTTCGTCAGCGCATGACAACAAAGAATGGTCGTCGCGTATTGTCTGCTCGTCGTAAGAAAGGACGCAAGTCTCTTACAGTTTCAAATGAGTTCCACGGAAAATAACCTTCGTATAGGCAAGACGATAAGGTATAAGGCTGAGAGTAACAATCTCAGCTTTTTTTTTCAAAGGATGTGACGATGCAGAGTTTATGTCAATACAATAAAATCAGACTTTTGACGTTTGTACAAGTATGTGGACGGTAAAATCAAATAGAATCGTAAGGCGGCTGCTGATGATGGCAGTTGGTCTTGGGTGCTCTGCATTCTTCGCAGGTGGGTTTGCCTGTGCCCAAACTCGTAAGGTAATGAACCGCCCTTATATCGACCAGCGCCCATTCCATTACGGATTCCTTGCCGGGATAAGTCTGCAGGATATTGAGTACGAGAACAATGGTTTTATTGATGAGAGCGGAAACCAGTGGTATGCCGATGTCCCCGGTTACGAACCGGGCTTCTGTGTGGGCATTCTTGGTGAAATGAAGATAAACAACTACATTTCGCTTCGGGCAATACCTACAATTCATTTCGGCGAGAAGAACACACGCTTCGTGAATTACACAACGGGCGAGAGTAATGTGCAGAACATGAAGTCAACTTACATTTCTCTGCCTATCGATGCAAAGTTCTCGGGTGAACGGTTCAACAACTTCCGTCCGTACGTGATGTGTGGAGTGAACCCAGTGTACGACCTTACGGTGAAGAAGCAACGTAATTTGCTACTGAAACATTTCGATTGTTTCCTCGAAGTGGGCTTGGGCTGTGACTTCTATCTGCCTTTCTTCAAATTCATTCCTGAAATTAAATTCTGTTATGGTCTTGCCAACATCGTAGACAAGAACCGTACAGACATTACAGAGGCAACTCCAATGGTTTATACCAATTCTGTGAATGGAGGACGCAACAAGATGGTTGTGATTACATTCTACATTGAGTAGGGAAAAATGTTCCCTTGGGTAAGCAGGAAAGTTCCATTAAGTAAGCAGAAAAAAAGTTTCTCTTGACTGTGTAAGGACGAATGCATGGGTGGGAGTGCGTAGTATGGCGTATGTAGCCATGTCCAATTCCTGTGCTTATGTTGTGGAATGTATTGCTCAAGCCTTGTTCTATCCCCGAGCTTGTCTGTCGTTGTACGATGAAAAGCGAAAGGCATACGGGGGTAATTCTTTGAACCAATCTAAAAAAAATGGCGAACCTTTGATTTTGAATGATATTTTGTCTATATTTGCAGTGAGTAATAAAACGAAATTGAAAAAAGGATGCAATACTCTATCGTCATACCAGTGTTCAATCGTCCCGACGAGGTTGATGAACTGCTTCAAAGCCTGACGGAACAGACGATTAGTGATTTCGAAGTCATCATCGTTGAGGATGGGTCGGAAACGAAATGTAAGGATGTTGTTGAGAAATACAGGGGTCAGCTACACCTTATATATTATTATAAGAAGAACAGCGGTCCGGGTGATTCCAGAAATTATGGCGTTGCGAGGGCAAACGGCGAATATGTCATCATACTCGACAGCGACTGTGTGCTCCCTCCGTCTTATCTTGCCGAAGTCGACAAGGAGCTGCACGACAATCCGTGTGAAGCTTTCGGCGGTCCCGACCGTGCAGGTGATTCGTTCACTCAGGTGCAGAAAGCCATCAGCTACAGCATGACAAGCTTCTTCACTACGGGCGGCATCAGAGGCGGCAAGAAGAAAATGGACAAGTTCTATCCGCGTTCATTCAATATGGGTGTGCGCAGAGACGTGTACAATAAGTTGGGCGGCTTCTCCAAGATGCGTTTTGGCGAAGATATAGACTTTAGCATACGCATATTCAAGGCTGGATACATATGCAGGCTTTTCCCGGAGGCATGGGTCTGGCACAAGAGACGTACGGACATGGAAAAGTTCTTCAAGCAAGTGTTCAACTCCGGCATTGCACGCATCAATCTCGAGAAACGGCATCCTGGAACGATGAGACTGGTGCATCTGCTGCCGGCAGTATTCACTATGGGCGTGATTGCTTTGGTCATTGTATCCCTCATCCTCCGTTTGGCTGGTTCTGCATTGTGGATGTACACAATCCTTCCAGTCGTACTGTTCTGCCTGTTGATATTTATCGACTCGTCAAAGCAATACAAGAGCATGTCCATTGGTGTGTTGTCGGTGGAAGCAGCCTTTGTACAGCTGTTCGGCTACGGACTCGGTTTCTTGAAAGCATGGTGGCTGAGGTGCATACTGGGCAAGGGCGAGTTCTGTGCTTTCGAAAAGAAGTTCTATGATTGATGATTGTGTTTAAGGAGAACTGCTATTGGTGATGTAGAAACAACTGTTACTGATGATGCGATGGATAATGGATCAATAAAGGATTGGGCAGTGAACGAGCGCCCGCGCGAGAAGATGATGGAGAGGGGAGAACAGGCATTGACAGATGCTGAGCTCCTTGCCATATTGATTGGCTCCGGCACCCAGAAGAAATCGGCTGTGCAGTTGATGAAAGAAGTGATGGATGCCTGCGACAACCGCCTTTCGTTGCTGAGCAAGATGACATTGGAAGAACTGATGTCGTTCAACGGGATAGGGGAGGCGAAAGCTTTGACCATCAAGGCGGCAGCCGAGATTGGACGGCGGCGAGCACTGGAGAAAGCCAACGACATCGACCAGATAACAACGGCTGAGGACGTCTACAACATGATGCATCCGCTGATGCGCGATTTGTCGCATGAGGAGTTTTGGGTTTTGTTGCTCAACAACAATGCACGGGTAATCAAGCGAGTAAAGCTGAGTAGTGGTGGGCTGACGCAGACCGCAGTCGACATAAGGATGATACTTAAGGAAGCTCTGATTGTGGAGGCAACGAATCTTGTGGTTTGCCACAACCATCCTTCGGGCTACATCTATCCGAGCAGGGAAGACGAGAATATAACTAAAAAGATTATGTCGGCTTCAGAAACAATGAACATACGGCTGATAGACCATGTGATTGTGACCGACGGACAATATTACAGTTTTGCAGACAATGGAAAAATATGATATAGAAGTAAAGACGGTTGAGATGCTCAAAACCGTTTTCGACCCGGAGATACCGGTTAATGTGTATGATCTCGGACTAATCTACAAGATTGACGTGACGGACGACTATGCTGTCAATATCGAAATGACACTTACAGCACCTTCTTGTCCTGCTGCCGATTTTATCATTGAGGACATCAATCAGAAGGTCGGCTCTATTGACGGGGTGAAGGAAGTGAAAGTCGACATCGTCTATGAACCTGAATGGAACAAAGACATGATGAGTGATGAGGCAAAGCTCGACTTGGGTCTCATGTAGTGGAAAATTAAAAGAATCAACAGACTATGGTTTATTTTTTGTCAGATGCACATTTGGGTAGTCGTGCCCTCGAACACAAGAGGACTCAGGAGCGCAAGCTCGTACGTTTCCTCGATTCCATCAAGCACAAGGCTGAAGCGGTTTATCTGCTTGGCGACATGTTCGATTTCTGGTTTGAGTACAAGGATGTGGTGCCCAAAGGCTATACACGCTTCCTTGGTAAGTTAAGCGAACTGACTGACTTGGGGGTTGAGGTGCATTATTTCACTGGCAACCACGACATGTGGATGGACGACTATCTTAACAAGGAATGTGGCGTAATCATACACCGTGAACCTTGTCTGCTGGAAATCTATGGCAAAGAGTTCTATTTGGCACACGGACACAATCTCGACCTCGACAAGGACGACCGTATGGGAAGGTTTATGTTCTGGTGCTTCGAGAACAAGACTTTGCAACGTTTTGCAAAGATGATTCATCCCCATTGGTTCATGAACTTCGGACTGAATTGGGCAAAGAACAGTAGGGAAAAGCACAAGACTATTGGCGAGGAACCGTATAAGGGCGAACAGGATGAAAACCTTGTGGTTTTTGCCAAGCAGTATCTTGCATCCCATTCGGGAGTCAATTACTTTATATTCGGGCACCGGCACATTGAGCTTGACTTGATGATTGGTCACGACTGCCATGTCATCATCCTTGGCGAATGGTACAGCCTCTTCACTTATGCCTCTTTCGACGGCACCACATTTGTGATGGGCAACTATGTGGAGGGCGAAACAGAATTGTAGACTCGGAAAATCTGAATATAGCCGGTGGAGGTCAGAATATAGCCGAAATGTTGTTGTATAATGACTCGAGAATAATTGGCGAATAACCGGAAGTTTATTGGTGGACAATTTGTAGATAATAGTCCGTTTCAGCCTGTAGAGATTCCAATTATGGGCTGATATACATTTTATTCACGATAAGTATGAATAAAATGCATAAAATGCATTGTTGTTTGGGTATTATTTTATAATTTTGCAGTCCCAAATGAATAATTATACGGCAATGGATACTAAAGGTTCAAGGTTGGAGGTAATAAAACTGATTCTTTCGAGTCAGGAAATCTCTTCTCAGGAAGACTTACTCAAGAAGTTGCAGCAGGAAGGATTCCTTCTGTCGCAGGCAACACTTTCGAGAGACTTGAAGCAATTGAAGGTTGCCAAGGCTGCATCGATGAACGGCAGATCGATTTACATCCTGCCCAACAATGCCATGTACCGACGGGTGAGAGAGCATCGTCCTATTCAGGAGATGCTGTTGAGCAGCGGTGTGCAGGCAATACATTTCAGCGGAAACCTCTGCGTCATCAAGACTCGCCCAGGCTACGCAAGCAGTGTGGCATACGACATCGACAATGCCAACATACCAGAGGTGATTGGTACGGTGGCAGGCGACGATACAATAATGATTGTTCTCGAGGAGAATTATTCGCGGGAACTTATGAGAATGAAATTAGAAACAACATTAAACAAATAACAAGTATGGTAGGGCAAGATTTGAGGCTTGCCATGACAAACGGAAATGGAATATCCAGATGGAATAAAAGTCATTGTGGCTGATGCGTCACATGAGAAGTATGTGGATCTGATTAATGACACGATACGCGAGGCTGCAAGAAAACGCGGTACAGGCATTGCAGAGCGTACGCATGAGTATGTGGCAACAAAAATGAAGGAAGGTAAGGCTGTGCTGGCTCTTGATCCAAGCCAACAGACTGAGCTGGGAGACAAGTTTGCAGGTTTTAGCTATATTGAAACATGGGGCAACAAGTCGTATGTGACCACCTCGGGATTGATTGTTCACCCGGACTATCAGGGGCGTGACATATCTAAACGTATAAAAGACCATACATTTACGCTGGCACGTGTCCGATGGCCTCATGCAAAAATCTTCTCGCTTACGAGCGGGGACGCTGTCATGAAGATGAACACAGCATTGGGTTATGTTCCGGTGTCGTTCAACCAACTTACCGACGACGATTCCTTCTGGCGCAGTTGTCAGGGCTGTGTGAACTATCCTATTCTGCAGATGAAGAACCGTAAGTTTTGTATCTGCACGGGAATGCTCTACAATCCGGAAAAACACAAGGGCGAACCAACACCCATTGAACTTTTTCAGGAAATAATAAAGGAAATGGCAGTGAGAGGACTCATGTAAGTGAAAGGTCTTTTCAAGTCTAATGATGTGGAATACAATAAAAACAAATAATAAGATGGATAAGAAGAAAAAGGTTGTCGTTGCTTTCAGCGGTGGTTTGGATACATCCTATACCGTGATGTATCTGGCAAAAGAAAAAGGATATGAAGTTCATGCGGCTTGTGCCAATACAGGCGGTTTCAGCGCAGAACAGTTGAAGACTAATGAGGAGAACGCCTACAAGTTGGGCGCAACAAAATACGTCACTCTTGATGTGACACACGAATACTATGAGAAAAGCCTCAAGTATATGGTCTACGGCAACGTACTGCGCAACAACTGCTACCCGATATCAGTAAGTTCCGAGCGTATCTTCCAGGCTCTTGCCATTGCACGCTATGCCAAGGAAATCGGAGCAGATGCCATTGCTCATGGAAGTACTGGCGCAGGCAATGACCAGATCCGTTTCGACATGACATTCCTTGTCATGGCACCTGGAACGGAAATCATCACACTTACTCGCGACGGAAATTTGAGCCGTCAGGAGGAGATTGACTACCTCAACAAGAATGGTTTTTCTGCCGACTTCGCGAAATTGAAATACAGCTACAATGTGGGTTTGTGGGGAACAAGTATCTGCGGTGGTGAAATCCTCGACTCAGAACAGGGCTTGCCAGAGTCTGCTTACTTGAAGCACCCGACAAAGGATGGTCCGGAGATTCTCAAGATTGGTTTTGAGAAGGGAGAAATTGTGTCTGTCAACGGTACTCACTATGACGACAAGGTCAAGGCAATTCAGGCAGTAGAAGAAATCGGTGCTGCATACGGAATCGGCCGTGACTGCCATGTGGGCGATACAATAATAGGTATAAAGGGACGTGTAGGCTTTGAGGCAGCAGCTCCAATGCTTATTATCGGTGCACACCGCTTCCTCGAGAAGTTCACACTTTCAAAGTGGCAACAGTACTGGAAAGATCAAATCAGCAATTGGTATGGAATGTTCCTGCATGAGAGCCAGTACCTTGAGCCTGTCATGCCTGATATGGAGGCAATGCTTACCAGTTCACAGCGCAATGTGACAGGAGAGGTGACACTCGAGCTGCGTCCACTTATGTTCCAGACTGTAGGTGTTGATTCTCCTAACGATCTTGTGAAGAATAAACTCGGTGAGTATGGCGAAACAGCCAAGGCATGGACTAGCGAAGATGCAAAAGGATTCATCAAAGTCAATTCCACTGCACTTCGTGCTTACTATCTTGCTCATCCAGACGAAAGGAACTAAGAGATGGTGAAAGTCGGAATCTTAGGAGCTGCTGGATATACAGGAGGCGAACTCATTCGGCTGTTGCTCAATCATCCGTCGGTGGAGATTGTGTTTGCCAACAGTGAATCAAACGCAGGCAACAAAGTGTATGAAGTCCATGAAGGACTGATAGGGGAGACTGAACTGGAGTTCACTGATGCCAAGCCTTTTGACAAGGTGGATGTTGTGTTCTTCTGCTTCGGACATGGAAAGAGTGAGGCATTCCTGAAGGAAAATGCTGTTCCTGCAGGGGTAAAAATCATAGATTTGGCACAGGATTTCCGTATCAAGGGCAATCATGATTATGTCTATGGCTTGCCGGAGATTCACCGTGAGGAAATCAAGGCATGCATGCATCTTGCCAATCCGGGGTGTTTCGCCACTGCCATCCAGCTCGGACTGCTTCCTTTGGCTAAGGCAGGACTGTTGACCCACGACGTGAATGTCAGTGCCATCACAGGTTCCACCGGCGCAGGTCAGAAGCCGGGCGCAACAACCCATTTCTCATGGAGAGCAGACAACTTGAGCGTATATAAAGTGTTCGCTCACCAGCATCTGCATGAAATAACCCAAACATTGAACGAACTCCGTCCAATTGGCACTCCCAGTGTTGTCGACACGTTGAACGAGGGCTATGATGTAGATGGTGTTACTGTGGACTTTGTTCCATTCAGAGGAAACTTCTCTCGTGGCATATTCTGCTCGGAAGTTCTGCGAATTGACTCGGATGATGCAGATGTCGTGGAATTGTATAAGGACTTCTACAAGGACGCTGCATTCACTCATTACTCAGACAAAGCGTTGGATTTGAAGCAGGTGGTCAATACCAATAAAGCGCTCGTGCATGTGGAACAGTTCGGCAAGAAACTTGTCATCACTTCGGTCATCGACAATCTGCTCAAGGGTGCAGTGGGGCAGGCAGTGCAGAATATGAACTTGATGTTCGGACTGGATGAGGCTGAAGGTCTCAAACTCAAGGCAAGTGCATTTTAAGTAAAGGATTAAAGGCAAGTGCATTTTAAGTAAAGGATTAAAGGCAAGTACATTTTAGTAAACTATTTAATAGACAAGACAGAAACATAGGATTATGCAGTTATTTGATGTTTATCCGCTGTTTGATATAGCAATAGAAAAAGGAAAAGGATGTAAGGTCTGGGACGACAAAGGTCAAGAATATCTTGACCTGTATGGTGGTCATGCTGTAATCAGCATCGGACATTGCCATCCGCATTATGTTGAGAAAATGACTGAGCAACTCAACAAGCTAGGTTTCTATAGTAATTCAGTAATCAACCCGTTGCAGCGTGAATTGGCACAGCGTCTTGGCAAGGCTTGTGGGTGCGAGGACTACAGCCTGTTCCTGGTGAATACCGGAGCAGAGGCAAATGAGAATGCCTTGAAGTTGGCTTCGTTCTACAATGGACGCAGAAGGGTATTGTCTGCAGACAAGGCTTTCCATGGACGTACATCCCTGGCTGTTGAAGTTACAGACAATCCAAAGATTGTATCGCCTATAAACAACAATGGTCACGTGACCTTCCTTCCGCTTAACGACCTTGATGCATGGAAGAAGGAAATTGAGAAGGACGATGTGTGCGCTTGTATCATTGAGTGCATTCAGGGTGTAGGTGGCATTCGTGTGGCAAGCAAGGAATTCATGCAAGGGCTGAGCGCAGTCTGCAAAGAGCACAACACCATACTTGTTTGCGACGAGATTCAGTGTGGTTACGGACGTTCAGGCAAATTCTTCGCTCATCAGCATCTTGACGTTAAGCCCGACCTCATCACAGTTGCCAAAGGTATAGGTAACGGATTCCCGATGAGTGGCGTACTTATTTCTCCGATGTTCAAGGCTGTCTATGGTCAGTTGGGTACTACTTTCGGTGGCAACCACTTGGCTTGTGCTGCAGCGCTGGCGGTGCTTGATGTGATGGAGGAGGAACATCTGGTTGAGAATGCAGCCGAGGTAGGCGAGTATCTCATTGGCCGTCTGAAGGAAGAGAAACTGCCTCATGTGGTAGATGTCCGAGGCAAGGGTTTGATGATAGGCATCGAACTCGATGTACCTTACAAGGAAATACGCAACCGACTGGTGCATGAACAGCATTGCTTCACTGGCTGCAGCGGAACAAACGTGCTCCGCCTGCTTCCGCCTCTCTGTCTGACGAAGGCAGATGCAGATGATTTCATCTGTCGTTTGAAGAAGGTTATGTGATAGGGTAGAAGATTGAAACTACAACTGGCCATTGGCAAGGGATTACACCTTTCAATGGCCAGTTGTCTTTTTATGGCTTATCCGTTATATTCAATTGTAGTCGGCAATGGAATCTTGGTACGTTGTCAATTCGTAATTTGGCTACTGGATGTTTTTTCTACCCAACAGTTCTTTATGCATTATATCCATACGCTTCTTGCAATACGGAGATGTGATCCAATTCCTTACTTGTTGATACTGGTTCTCGTCCACTGGTTTCCAATTAAAAACCGAAGCATAGTCTTCCACAACCATCATTTGGAAAAGGAACGGGTATCCACAATGACCCATTATGCGCTCAAACTCCTGATGCTGAAGTTCAATGACTTTCATCCATCTGTTTGCGTCATTCTCGTCTACCTGCTCATGACATTTCCTAAAAGGGCTAAGCTGAACAATTATTGCCGGCACCATTGTCTCTGTACAGATAAAAGGAATGGTGACATTTTCCGGATCCAGATATCTTAAATAGGAATAGTCAACGACTCCTCCTGCTGACTGTCTTAAAAGAGCTAGGGTTGTGAGCATCTTTACATACTTGGCATTGATACATTCGGCGTAGTCAGTAGATTTGCCGTAGCGTTGTATGCCGCTTATCACCTATAATATGATGCCTCGCGCAAAAAAAAGGATGCCCTCTCAAGGACATCCTTATGAATATGAATTCAAGTTTGTTTACCCAACAAGCTTTATTCGCCCGGATTGATTGCTCCAGCCGGACAAGCGTCAGCACATGTGCCACAATCAACACATGAGTTCGGGTCAATAACATACTTGCCGTCGCCCTCGGAAATTGCTTCTGATGGGCATTCTCCTGCGCAAGTTCCACACATTACGCAGTCGTCAGAAATTACATAAGCCATACTTCGAATGATTTAGTTTATAAATATATCTACTACAGTGTTTGATAAAACAAGTGCAAAGGTAGGAAATAATTCAGTATTTGTCGCCCCTTACGATAGTTTTTTTGGGAAATATTTCGTCTTTCGTCCGATTTGGCGTAACTTTGTAGCTGAAATCGAGAGAAGGAACACTCAATTCTAACTAACAAACGTAGTACACGTATGAACATTACAATTATCGGAGCCGGCAGCATTGGCGGTGCATTGGCACGCGGATGGAGCAAGAAAGAAGCAGACTTGAAACTGACGGTGTCGGGTGTGCATTGGGAGAAACTCAACAAAATCAAGGAGGACTGCCCTGCAGTGGAAGTGATGGTGGATGATACCCTCGCAATAAAGGATGCCGACGTCATCGTCATCGCAGTAAAGCCCTGGCAGGTGGAGACTGTCATCAATGACATCAAACCCAACCTCACATCCTCGCAGCTGCTCGTATCGCTGGCAGCTGGAGTGACTCTGGAGGACATCAAAGCCATACTCTATAAGCACCAGTGCCAGATTCCGTCGCTGTTCTATGTGATTCCGAACATCGCAGCAGAATTCTGCGAGAGCATGACATTCATTTGCTCTGCCGACGACGAATCGAAGAAACACGAGGAGACAATCGACAATCTCTTCAAGCTGGTTGGCGACACCTTCTGCTGTGCAGAGAAGATGGTTGCCCCGGGCATGCTCATGGCATCGTGCGGCATTGCCTACGTAATGCGTTTCCTGCGCGTACAGACTGAAGCAGGAGTGGAAATGGGATTCTACCCGAAGGATGCACTGAAGATTGCCATACAGACAATGAAAGGCGCGTCAGAACTACTTCACAAGACTGGCGAACACCCGGAACAGGCAATCGACCGCGTGACCACTCCGGGCGGATACACTATAAAAGGACTGAACGAGATGGACCATGCGGGATTCAACTCTGCCGTCATCCGTGTGTTCAAGACCGGTTACGAGAAATAACTATAAAACAAACTATACAACAATGACTATCATCGATTCAATTATCGCACGCGCCCAAGCTAACAAGCAGCGCATTGTTCTTCCCGAAAGCATGGAAGAAAGGACAATCACCGCAGCCGACCGTGCTCTGGCAGACAATCTTGCCGACATCATCCTCATTGGAAATCCCGATGAGATAAAGAACTATGCGAAAGAATTGAAACTGACCAATATCGACAAGGCAACCATCATCGACCCGAAGACTTCCGACAAGACTGAGGAATACGCACAGTTGCTTTTCCAACTCCGTCAGAAGAAAGGCATGACAATAGAGAAAGCACGCGAACAAGTGCTCGACCCTCTGTATTTCGGATGTCTCATCATCAAGAGCGGCGATGCCGACGGACAGATTTCCGGAGCATTGTCAACCACAGGCGACACACTGCGCCCTGCATTGCAGATCATCAAGTGTGCTCCAGGTATCACATGTGTCAGCGGAGCAATGCTGCTCATCACCCAGGCTCCACAATATGGAGAAGAAGGAGTGCTGGTGATTGGCGACGTGGCAGTCACTCCAATGCCTGATGCCAGCCAGTTGGCTCAAATCGCAGTATGTACTGCACAGACAGCCAAAAGCGTGGCTGGATTTGCCGACCCGAGAGTGGCTATGCTGAGTTTCTCAACCAAAGGCAGCGCAAAGCACGAAGTGGTTGACAAGGTTGTGGAAGCTACTCGCCTTGCCAAGGAACTTGCACCCGACCTCAAGATTGACGGCGAGTTGCAGGCAGATGCAGCCCTCGTGCCAAGCGTAGGACAGAAGAAAGCACCGGGAAGCGACATCGCAGGAAAAGCCAACGTACTGGTTGTGCCATGCCTCGAGGTAGGCAACATCGCCTACAAGCTCGTACAGCGCCTTGGCGGAGCCGACGCCATCGGTCCTATCCTTCAGGGAATAGCACGTCCGGTGAACGACCTGAGCCGCGGATGCAGCGTAGACGACATTTACAAGATGATTGCAATCACAGCATGCCAGGCAATGGATGCGAAGTAATGAAGAACGACGACAAAAACATACAAGACAACAATGAAAATACTCGTATTAAACTGTGGCAGCAGTTCCATTAAATATGCTCTCTATGACATGACCGACAAGTCGGTAATCACATCCGGCGGCATAGAGAAAATCGGACTCCCCGACTCATTCATCAAAATCAAATACAACGGCAAGAAAGTGCAGATTGACCAACCCATCGCCGAGCACACAGCAGGTGTGGAGTTCATCTTCAGGTGCCTCACCTCTGGAGAGACTGCCGTTCTGAAATCCCTTGACGAGATTGACGCTGTGGGTCACCGCATGGTGCACGGAGGAGAGAAATTCAACAAGAGCGTAATCCTCAACGATGAAGTGATGAAGGTTTTCGAGAGCTGCAACGACCTCGCACCGCTCCACAACCCTGCAAACATCAAGGGAGTGAACGCAGTGAAGAAATTCTTGCCAAACGTACCGCAAGTAGGTGTGTTCGACACTGCATTCCACCAGACCATGCCCGACTACGCTTATATGTATGCACTACCATATGAACTCTACAAAAATTATGGTGTGCGCCGTTACGGATTCCACGGAACAAGCCACAGATATGTAAGCCAGCGCGTGTGCGAATTCCTCGGAATCAAACCCGAGGGCACAAAGATAATCACCTGCCACATCGGCAACGGAGCTTCCATCTCTGCAGTGAAAGACGGCAAGAGCATAGACACATCAATGGGACTCACACCGTTGGAAGGACTTATCATGGGTACACGAAGCGGAGATATCGATGCAGGTGCAGTGACATTCCTCATGGACAAACTGGGACTTGACACAGCTGGAATCAGCAAACTGCTCAACAAGCAGTCAGGACTTGCAGGCGTCAGCGGTGGTTCAAGCGATTTCCGCGATATCCTTGCAGCCATCGAAGCAGGAAACGACCAGGCACGCCTTGCAAAAGAAATGTACACCTACCGCATCAAGAAGTATATCGGACAATATGCAGCAGCAATGGGCGGAGTTGACGTCATCCTGTTCACTGGCGGTGCCGGCGAAAACCAGTGGGAAGTGCGTGAGGGCGCAACCAAAGGACTGGAATTCCTTGGAGTCAAGATTGACGACGAGAAGAACCACTCAGTACGCGCCACAGAAGCTGTCATCAGCACACCCGACAGCAAGGTCACTGTTTGCGTCATCCCTACCGACGAGGAACTGATGATTGCATCCGACACACTTGCTTTGGTCGGAGAAAAATAACAAAGCGAAATGCAAGTATCGGCAGATGCAAATAGAAACCGATACAGAAACATAAGCAAAAGCAAGCGTGCCACCATTGCCTCACAGACAAAAGATGGCACGTTTTTTCATGTATGATCGGAATACCGCTTATTGGGAAACCTGCTCACTGAGCCGTTCCCATTCATCAATGGCATCCGACAACCGTTGTTGCAACTGAGTGTACTTCTCCACCAGTTTCATATCGTTCTTCTCTGCCAGAGTTTTCTCCACCTCAGCTATTTCCGTTTCCAGTTTCTCTACCCTGTCTTCACATTCCTTCAGCGCTTTCTCGGCTTTTGCCTTAGCTTTGGCTTCAGCCTTCTGCTGTTCATACGATATGATTCGCTTCTGCTTTGCTTCATCGGAAGAAACTTTGTCGGCTGGCTTCTGCTTTGGTGCGACCTCCTTTTCCTTCGCCGTATGAATGGAGATGCTACTCTTCTCGATAGGCTCGAACACCTTCTGGTCCTTGAACATATAGACCTTATCGACCAGTCCGTCGAGGAACGCACGGTCGTGACTCACGATGATGGCTGTGCCGTCGAAATCACGTATTGCATTCTTCAGGACTTCCTTCGACTGCATATCGAGATGGTTGGTAGGCTCATCAAGAATAAGCAAGTTCACGGGTTGCAATAGCAACTGAATCATCGCCAGCCGGCTTCGTTCACCGCCCGACAACACTTTCACGAACTTGTCGCTCGCTTCGCCACCGAACATGAATGCGCCAAGCAAGTCACGCACCTTTGTGCGCATGTCTCCCGTTGCCACCCGATCAATGGTGTCAAACACCGTGATGTCTCCGTCAAGCAACTG
>CAVHYP010000010.1:19562-54855 GCA_963640465.1 Bacteroidaceae bacterium
GCCTGGTTCTGAGCGAAATATCCTATCTGCACATTGTGTCCTATCTTCAGGTTGCCCTCGAAAGGAATCTGTCCCATGATGCACTTCACAAGCGTTGACTTTCCCTCGCCGTTGTTTCCCATGAATGCCACCTTCTCTCCACGCTTGATGGTGAGATTCACATGATTGAATATCACATGATTGCCATAGGCTTTCATCACCTCATCACAAATCACGGGATAGTCGCCACTGCGCTGGCATGGTGGGAATTTGAGGTGCAACAAAGCGGTGTCTACCTGATCAATCTCAATAGGTACAATTTTCTCCAACTGCTTGATGCGGCTCTGCACCTGATTGGATTTTGTCGGCTTATACCTGAACTTCTCGATGAAGTCCTTGATTTCGGCAATCTCTTTCTGTTGGTTCTCGTAGGCGCGAATCTGCTGTTCCCTGCGCTCGTCACGCAACTTCACATATTCATCATAACTCACTTTGTAGTCGTTGATATGTCCGCAGGTTATTTCAATCGTACGGTTGGTGGTGTTGTTGATGAATGCCCGGTCGTGGCTCACAAGCAGCACAGCCTTGGCAGAACTCTGGATGAAACGCTCGAGCCATTGTATTGAACCGATGTCCAAATGGTTAGTCGGCTCGTCGAGCAAAAGCAAGTCGGGCTTGCGCAGCAGAATCTTGGCAAGTTCAATTCGCATGCGCCAACCGCCGGAGAATTCACTCGTAGGACGGTCAAAATCCTCGCGTTTGAATCCCAATCCGATAAGGGTCTTGTCGATATCTGCCTTCATCGACCACTCTTCCACATGATTCTCTCCATCAAACGCCTTGGCTGTTTCCTGTGCCAAAGTACACGAATCGCTGAGATTCATGACCTGGGGCAGATAACCAATGGTCAGTTCCTTGGGACGTGACACCACCCCGCTGGTTGGCTGCTGCAGGCCAGCTATAATTTTCAACATTGTGGATTTTCCGGCACCGTTCTTGCCGACCAATGCAATACGGTCGTTGGAATTGATTACAAAACCAACATTCTCGAACAAGGGACGTGCCCCGAACTCCACGCATAGATTTTCAATTGAAACCATCTTGATACTTATTTCCAAAGCGCAAAGTTAGCATCATTTTCCCGAATAACCAAATCTTCACGGCTTTATGACTTATACCAGGGCATTGTTCGTGTTGCACAGTATGTATACAGCCCACAATCCCATACATGCTCTAATCGCAATCAACAGCTTCTCCGCATTTTCGGAAATGGCATTGTGCGTAAACAAAGGCATCTCCGAGTTTCGGTGAAGGCTTTGCATGCAAACAAAGGCATTTCCGAGTTTCGGTGAAGGCATTGCATGCAAACAATGGCATTTCCGAGTTTCGCTGAAGGCTTTGCACGCAAACAATGGCATTTCCGAGTTTCGGTGAAGGCATTGCATGCAAACAATGGCATTTCCGAGTTTCGCTGAAGGCTTTGCACGCAAACAATGGTATTTCCGAGTTTCGCTGAAGGCTTTGCACGCAAACAATGGTATTTCCGAGTTTCGGTGAAGGCATTGCATGCAAACAATGGCATTTCCGAGTTTCGATGAAGGCTTTGCACGCAAACAATGGCATTTCTGAGTTTCGGATGGTTACCATATACTCCTAATAACCATCACTCCAAATTCCGGTAATAACCATCACTCCAAATTCCGGATGAGCCATAAATTCTGCCATACAAAATGTGCCATACAAAAATGTGCCCACACTTTCTACAAGCATGGACACATCCCGAAATTAGTTTTGACTGGTTTTTTACTTAACAACTACTTTTGTGCTGGCATCACCTGCCGACACTACATAAACACCTGACTCCAGCCAAGATGCCGCAGTCACATCCTGACCTTGGGCATTGTATACATGGTATTTCTTCACGCCCGACACCTTGATGCGGTGATTCTTGCTGCTCACCTTCAATTTCGTCTGTGCATCGTTTTTCATGGAATGTATGCCGTCAGCCACATTTTCGCTTGACTTTATGGTTATGGTCTTGGTTTCAAATCCTTCGGATTCAACCTTGACTACGATGTCTCCGGCTACGTCAGTGGTCTTTACAATGGTCTGTGCACGTCCGTTGTAGAGCTTGGGCGAGTTGTTTCGGAAACTCTCCATGTCGTTTGGACATGCATTGCCGCTGGCAAGTATCACGCCCGGACCTTCAACACTGAAGTTCACTTCACGCTGAGAGTCGTACACAACCTGACCGTCAGCATCCACGAGTTCTGCAGTGACATACGCCAAGTCGTTGTCGTCTGAAGCCACAGAACTGCGGTCGGTCACAAGGCGCAATCCTACTGGTTCGCCTGTGGTCTTGAGGGTGAAGCTCTCGCCTTCTTTCTCTCCGTCGTACTCTACTGCCTTCAGTTCTCCTGGTTTGTAAGGCACTGAGAATCCTGCCCAGAAAGTTGACGATGTAGCTTTGGTGCCAATGAGTTCACCGTTGAGATACAGTCGTACCTGAGGTGAACGTGAATAGACGTTTACTGTCACGTTTGTACCTTCTTTGCAATCGATGTTCCAGCTTTGATGTTCCAGTTGCCATCCCCATGCAGAGATGCTCTGATAAGTGCCCGACGGCGCCACTTCCTCTGCTGCCATCGTGATTGCCTTGCGGTGCCACACCACGTCACGGTAGTACGACTGCGGTTTCTTGGTGCCTATCAAGTCAATGTCACCACACCAGCCGTTGAACCAAGGCCAGCCAGGAGAGAAGGGTTGGTTTCCGCTCTTGCGGAATGAAGCGCTACCGATACCAGCCTCTCCTAGATAGTCCATCGCTGTCCACACGAAGTCGCCTATCACGTAAGGATATTTCTCAGCCAGCACCCAGTTTTCCGATGCACGCTTCGGATAGGTCTCCAGTCCCACAATTACACGGTCGGGGTGAGAAGCATGATCACTTTCGTACTTGTCGTAAATGTAGTTGTATCCACCTACGTCAAGACTCTGGAACGCCTTTTCACTGTCTTCGCTCCAACTGTGGCTATAGCTGTCCCAACCTGGAATAGCCGCAGTAAGAGCACGTGTTGAATCGAGCGAAAGTACTGTGTTTCTCAGCCTTGCAGCAGCTGCCATACCATCGGTAGTGATACGGCCCGGGATTTCATTTCCCAAACCCCACATTATTATACTTGGGTGGTTGCGGTCGCGTCGCACCATCACCTGGATATCCCTGTCGCTGAATTCTGCGAAGTACTGGTGGTAGTCGTCATTGTTCTTTGCCACAAGCCACTGGTCGAATGATTCCTCGAGCACAAGAATTCCGATGCTGTCGCAAGCATCAAGGAAATGCTCTGACACGATGTTGTGGGCAGTACGCAGGGCATTGAAGCCTTCACGCTTCAGCAATGTGATCTTGCGGTTTTCGGCTGCATCATAAGCCGCAGCACCGAGCAAACCATTGTCGTGATGCACACAACCTCCCTGCAACAGTATCTGCTTGCCATTGAGGACGCATCCTTTCTCTGCACTGAACTCAATGGTACGCACACCGAAGCGGGTGCTCAGTTGGTCGGTGGTCTTACCTCCAGCCACGCTTACTATGGCTCTGTAGAGATAAGGGTCTTCCGGACTCCACCGGTTGGGGTTATCTATATGTAAGTTAAAGGTCAGTGTTTCCTCGCTGTTCTTGTCCACGTTCACGCTTTGCTTGGCTGTTGCCACCACCATTCCGGCTTTGTCTTGTAAAGTGACGGTCACTTCAGCGGATGTTTTCTTCTTCTGTTCGTTCTTCACTGCTGTCTTCACGCATACATCTGCACGGTTGTCGGTGACATTAGGTGTATAGATGTAGTTGCTCCATGAATCGAGGTGGAGTTTAGGGGTTTTTATCAACCACACGTGGCGATATATTCCAGAGCCCGCATACCAACGGGTGTTTACGCCCTGGTTCTCGACTTTCACGGTAAGGATGTTAGGTTCTCCCGGCTTGTTACAGAATTCAGTTGCATCAAATCTGAAACTCTGATAGCCGTAATGGTTGAAGTAGATTTTCCTTCCGTTCAACCACACTGTACTTTGGTTGTATGCTCCCTCGAAATAAAGCAAGATGCGCTTGTCGGCATCCTCCTTGTCAAGAGTGAATGTCTTTCTGTACCATCCTTCGCCACCCATGGTGTAGCCAGTCTGACTGCCGCCAGGAGCGTTCTTGGTGAAAGGTCCGGCATTGTTTCCCGCTGCCGTAGCAGCTTCTGTTTCCACACTCCAGTCGTGGGGCAAATCAATGGTACGCCAACCGCTGTCATCGAAAGATTCGCCAATAGCATCGGTCACAGTTCCATAATGGAACTTCCAGTTTTTGTCGATACATGTTTTTCTGTCGCCTGCCTGCATGCTTGTTGCAGTCAACAATGCCATAGCAAGGCAAAGTAGAGTTTTATGTTTCATATCGTCCGGTGTTATATGTTTGTTAGTTTAGTTATGAGTTCTATGTTCTATATTGAGTTCTTAATTATTGATATTTTGTTCTCCTGTTAGGAACAAATACTTGTTTTTAATGTCAAATGCAAGTTCTTTTGTTATGCACTTTCTTTTGTTAGAATCAAGTCCTATAAATCAGGGCAGTTCAATCCATCCGCTGTAGGCTTTCACGCTTGAGGCCGAAGCCCGTCTGTGGAAGGTCAAGCCATCGGATTGCATGATGTATACGTCATTCATGCCATCCTGCTGTCGGAAATTGCCTTGCAGAATCACCCCATCCACACTTGCGGAAGTATTGGCTGTCATGTCTACCACAACCCTGTCGAACGCATAAGTTGAACGGTTTCCGTCGGTAGCCTTCACTACATAAGTCTTTCCGCGCTCGATGGTTTTGACTGGAGTTGTAGTCACCACATAGTCGTTTCCATGTTGCGTGACTGCTGTTACCTCGCCTACCTCACTAAAATAAGAGGCAGTAGTGGTGCTGTCCACTGGGAACGGCAGACACAATGTAGTGTATCCATCAGCTGCGACATTGCGTTTCAACAACACATCGGCATAACTGTAGCCACGAACACAAGTCAGGTCGAAATCTTCGCTCAAAGCAACCTTCTCGGGATTGCCCATTCCCTGGCACTCCACTGTCACTCCTGCAATGCTTGTCCAGTCGTTCAGGTTTGTTCCATCGGCAGTGATTCCTATCTTCAGTTGCTCTCCTGCTTTGATGGTACACGTCACACTCAGCCTTTGCCATTTGTTCTGGGTGATGGCAACACGCTCATCGTTCGCCATAAACCAAAGTCCACCGCCATACTGTCCCTTCTTGCTGGTGTCATTATATATCTGTCCGACCACATAGGCAGACACCACATAAGTACCGGGCAACAAGCCATCGACAGTCTGCCAAATCAAGTCGGCATTGGTAACCGGGCTCCAGTACCATGATTCAATGCCTTTGCCTGCATAAACGGAGCTGTCGAACTCAGTGTTGTGCTTGTTGTATCCGGCCGCAGCATCGTTCGCATTGCGCGACCATCCGAAATTTTCCGTACCCGTCGGATTCTTCAACATACCCGACACGTCATAAGGCTGGTCCACTGTAGCGGCAATGTACTTGTCTAAGTCCACACCGCCGTCAGCCCATACAGTTTGCTGTGCCACTGTCATGAGTAGCAAAGCCGATGTTAATAGAAATGTTCGTTTCATATTCGATTCCGTTTTTCTTCGGCTGCAAAGTTAGTCGCTACTTTTATCCTGCACACCACAATTGTGCGTCATTATGCTAAAACGTATCGTGAAAACACATGTTTGCAACATTCCTTCTACTTGTTTGCAACATTCGGAATCGGAAACATCGATGAAATCGAAAGGAGAAGAAACATATCGAATAAAGAAAGATGAGAGAGACAACGATTACTTTTAGTGTATCAGATGAAATCCAATCGCAAAACTTTTCGTAAATTTGCATGTCCGAGTCCAATTCACGGACACATCACTCATTATATTATATAGATGAAGCAACTTTTTTCAAACCATATCAGTTACCTTGCAGTAGTCTTCACAATGTTTTTGTGGAACACCGTTGCATTTGCATACCAATACACCAAGTTGCCAACGCAATCGCAGTTGCCTGTCGCAAACATCCATTGCATACTGCAGGACAGCGAGGGCTATTTCTGGTACGGCACCACGGGAGGCGGACTATGCCGAGACGATGGATACAGCATTGCTAAGTTTGGTTACAGCGCAGTGAGCTGCATGGCGGAAGACCGTCAGGGGCGCATCTGGTTTGGCGCAGACCAAATGCTTTGCTACATCGACAAACACTCTTACCAAGTCGATACGGTGATGCAGCGCAATCAAGTATCGGCATTGATGTGCGACAGCCACGGACGGCTGTGGATTGGAGCAGACGGTGGTGTGTGTTGCATCGACCCGAATACACGCCATACCCTGATGCATCGCAACGACATCGGTGAGTCGCCGGCACAAATATATGAAGACAGTCACGGCACAGTGTGGGTGCTGTTCTTCACCCATAAGCTATGGCGTTGCAAATCCGGCACATTGAACTTGCAACCCTTTCTGACCAACACGTCACTGCTACCAGTACGACTGTGCGAAGACAAAAAATCCGGTGGATACTGGATGGCGACCTTCAACGGTGGTGTAGCGTATCTCGATGCCACCCATCGCGCTATCATTCCCCAACCAGTCACTGCCACATCGCCGGACCAGAGTACTATACTCGACATGGTGATGGATAGTGCCAGAAACTTTCTGTACGTCAGCGCGATCGATAATCTGTATCTTTATGCCATCAATGGGCGCACGCTGACAGACCAGAGTGCTTCGCTGCCGATGAGCAAAGGCAAAAAAGTGCTCGACAGACTTTGCCTTGACCGACAGGACCATCTGTGGGTGAGCGGATTCATTCCCACAACCTTCATTCTCACTCCGTCCTACAGCTCGTTCACAAGAGATGCCATCACATCCATGAGCAGCCTTACCGGTTTTCCGCTCATTGCCGACAGAGCTGTGGCAAGCGGTCATCTGCTGTGGATTAGCCAAGGACGTGTAGGACTGATGATATACAACACATCAAACCATTCGCTCTATGACGCAAGCAACCGCCCCATAAACAGCCGTTTGATAGCACACCGCAATGGCGGAGGCATCTGGGCTGCAGGCAGCAACACACTATGGGCACTCACCAGTACAGACGGCATCAATGTGCAGTCATCTGAAATATGCGACTTCGACCAGCGTATCCGTTTCATAGGCCCTTCGTCACATGGGCAACTGCTGGTAGGTACCAACAATGGGCTGTTCCGCATGAATGCAAGTTTCACCGACATTCAACATATTTATAAAAGCGAACAGGCTGTGCTGCGAGCAGTTGACGATGTCGATGGGCGCCTCTTCATGCTTGTCGACGACGGAAGTCTTATATGCCGCACCACCGACGGACATACTGTAAAATTAGCTCCACCAAGTTTCAGAATCACGTGTTTTGCCATTGGAAGCGATGGCACTCTTTGGGTTGGATCGCGGAAGGGTCGCGTCTACACGTTGGTGCCAGGAGCCAAAGCGTTGACCGAAGACCTGCTCCTGTCCAACGCATCGGGAGATGCGATACTAGACATTGCCGTCGACCGCCTGCGACATGTCTGGATTCTGAGCGACCAATATGTGCGCGAATGCAATGCCGTCACCCATGCACAACGGCTGTTGCACAGTACACATCCGCAAGCAGACGTCTACAATTTCTATAAGCTGGAACAAACAGAACAAGGCAACATTGGCATCGGTGCAGCAGGAGCCTATTTCGAATTGGCACCATCAGTCCAACTCGATGCTCCCACCACAAGCGACAATGCCCCAGTGGTGTCTGCCTACATCATGGGCGACTCCACCTATCTCGCACCTCAGTCTCTGAGCACCATCGAGATTCCAGAAAACCTCTCCAGTGTCACCATACAATGCACCACCTGCTCCCCCATCGCAGCCAGTCACATCCGCTTTGCCTACAGAGTGGAAGGGCGCGGAGAGTCATGGCAAACACTGCCACAGGGCTACAATGCCATTCACCTCAACAACCTACCGGCAGGACGTCTGTCGATCGAAGTGAAGGCAACCGATGAATATGGGAGATGGATGGACGACAGCGTATTGCGAATCACCATCAATCACACGCCGCACTGGTGGCAGACATGGTGGGCACGATTGCTCTTCTGTCTTCTCATACTGGCGCTGGGAATAGTGCTGTGGACCGTTACCCAACGCATCCACCTGCTCCAACGACTTCAGAAGATGCGCCACCGACTTTCACTGAAAGAGATTGAATTGCAGACTGACGACACGGAAATGCCGGGCAAAGATGAGGAATTGTTGGCAAAAGCCATTCATCTCGTAGAACAACACATGGCAGATGCCGACTACAACGTACAGCACTTGAGCAGCGACATGTGCATGAGCCGAGCTAACCTCTACCGGCGCATCACCGAACTCACCGGCCACACCGTCACTGAGTTCATGCGCGACATCCGTCTCAAGCAAGCCGCCCTGCTGCTACGCCGTCACCCGGACATAAATATAAATAAAGTGCATACAAGCGTAGGATTCACCACCAGCAGCTACTTTACCAGGTGTTTCAAGGAAAAGTTCGGACTTACCCCGTCAGAATACCAGAAATCAATGCCAAAGGATGGGGAATTTACTTGATGCCAATAGTATGCAATATTCAATGCGTATTATTCGCATTGGCACTTGAGTGCTATTCGCGTTAGCACTTGCGTACTATTCGCGTTAGCACTTGAGTATATTCGCATTTCAGCCCGACATCTTTGGATCGACTACTCTGGCGTTAGGATCTAGCTTTCTCCGAAAGCGTCAAAGCGAGCGCGGGAATTAGCGCGTGGCAGACGTAAATAGAAGTACAAGCACTCAATGAAATCGCAAGCGCTAGGAGCTAGCTCTCTCCGAGAGCGTAAAGCGAGCGTGGACTTGTGGAGTGTAAAACAAGAGCGTTGTAAACATTTGCGAGCTGGCGCTCGAGCGTAATCGTCTACGCTCTCGGAGAGAGCTGACTCCTATTCCGCGCTCAAACCTGCCCACCCATCCGGAAGGATTCGTGATATCCGTGTTCGAAGCAAAGCATATTTGTGTTCAATCGCTGTCATTTCGTTCCCTCAAACATGTCTTTTTGTCTTAATGTAGGTTAAATATCGCGTCTTGCTGCGAAATTATTTGCCTGGTTATAACGCATGTAAATAAATTCCGCTAATTTTGCGGCGTCTATCCTCAGACAAGGCCTTCGGGCTGAGACTGAGATAGATGTACATAATGGCGTTTACACGACGCTGTGTTTGAGACTTCACGAATTCTAGCAAAATTCCAATCTTTGTCTTGAACGTAGCAACGGAGATGCCACGGGTGTGATTACATCAATCCTGTTGAGACCTTGTAAACATGAAATGTACCCAGGACTGGGTATGCTCGAGTGTATTATATAGGTCTCTTCAAGGAAATGCTTGTCATATCGGCGTGGGTTCATCGTTGTCTGTTCTTCAAAGATGGGCCCTGCTAGAAGCCTTGTGGAGTGGAATGGACAAATTGAAGATTCCACGCTTCTATTTTACCCCGATTCCAATCAACATAAAGTAAGAATAATGTAAGATTAAAACATATTTGATTATGAAGAAAAAGTATTTATTTATGAGTGCAGCTGCCATCATGATGGCTAGCTGTGCAAGTGACGACATCGTTGGAGACGCAACCGTTTCCAGCGGAGAAACACCGATTGCATTCAATATGCAGATGCCAGCTTCTACGCGTGCGGACCAACAACAGACTGGTGCTACCGCTGCGAAATCTCTTAACTACGAGTTCATCGTCTGGGGCGAGAAAGGCGAAACAGACAAGACAGTAACATCTGCTGCAAACTTGGTATTCGAGAACTACCGCGTGCAGTACAGCGACAACAATGGTAGCACGAAGAATTCTACTGTCAGCAACACTACAGGTTGGGATTACGTGGGCATCGCTCCGTATGCATCTGACAAGGTTTATCCTGCCATCACTGCAACATCTCAGACCATCAAGTATTGGGACTTCGGTAAGACTTATACCTTCACTGCTGTGTCTGCAAAACCTGATGATATAAGCAATAGCAAAGTCAAGATAACAAAGACGGAAGGCTCTACTAGTCTTGATTCTAAGGAAAAGGGATACACCATCGAACTGAAGAACGGAGCCGATGCTTCTGCTATCTATGTTGCTGACCGCATGGATAATGTTAAGTATGACAATGCTCAGGTTAACATTGCTGCAGTTCAGATGCAGTTCCGTCAGTTCCAGACAAAAGTTCGCTTCGGTTTCTATGAGACAGTGCCGGGTTACAATGTGCAGATTACTGGGGTGAAGTATAATTCCGCTACGTCTGCAGCAACTAAGTTCGGCGTTGACGGCAAGTTCCTGCAGGTGCCGACTGGTACAAGTGATGATGATAAGCTTACCTATACAGTCACATACGACGCTAACAACAAGCCTATAGTATCAATTACTGCCGCAACTACTGCGCAGAAGAACTATGAAGAGTTTGGCAGCTACATGTTTACTACTGATCTTAATCTCGGCACAACATCATCTGCTCCAACTTATGACAAGGATGCCAGTGGTTCATACACACAGATTCTCCCTAACACCGGCAACGAAACTCCAATGACCTTCACCGTGTCATACAAGTTGATTTCTGAAGATACCAAGGAGGTGATTGAGATTAAAGACCGTCAGGTAACTGTTCCTGCAGTTTACTGCCAGTGGAAGCCAAACTTCGCTTACACCTACCTCTTCAAGGTTTCAGACGCATCTGCAGAACTCTATCCTATCACCTTCGACGCTGTGGTTGAGTCTGACGAGGTTAGCAAGCAGGAGACAATTACTGAGGTAGGTGAGCCAAGCATCACAACTTACGCAACTGTATCTGCTGACAACAATACTGTTGTAACTGGTAAGGATGAGTACGAAACTGGTAATGTTATCTATGCTATAGTTAATCAGGATGGCGGCATGATAAACACTAACACTGTACTCTACACCGTAACATCAACTGCAGCATCAACTGGCGGTTATGCTCCGGAGATTACTGAGGCTTCTGTAGCTAACTGTATCGCTAATGGTACAAAGAACGAACAAACAACTCCAACAACATTCACCGTCAAGGATGTTACGGGAGCAACAATGGTTGCAACCAAGGTGACAACTGATAATAACAACTTCGTAACCACTGTTCCTAATGAGGATGGTAATGGAACACGTACAGTGAACGCATTGAAGTGGACTGATAGCAGCACTAATGCCGGTACATACTACTATGCAGTAGAGTACAGCAAGACAGAGAACCAAGCTACCAAGAAATACTACAAGATAGTAAAGGTAGTAAAGGCAGGAAATTAAACGAAACAACAAAATAGTTTTTTTCATAACACAAAGAAATTATTTATTTACTTATGTAGACGGAGCCTCTGGTGCGTGAGCATCGGAGGCTTTCTTGTATATGATTGGTTCTC
The DNA here is from genome assembly GCA_963640465.1 of Bacteroidaceae bacterium. Classification (GTDB taxonomy): domain Bacteria; phylum Bacteroidota; class Bacteroidia; order Bacteroidales; family Bacteroidaceae; genus Colivivens. The sequence goes on from CAVHYP010000010.1 coordinate 31,079, forward strand.
CGCACCCTCCCTCTATAAAGGAATGGATATGCAAGTGGGTAAAGTTCGGATGTAGCCACACGACATTTGAAGTATCGATTTCCATTGCCTTACTCCTTCTTATATATCACGCGCGAGGGCTAGAAACGACTCCGGTTACATTCCGTTCACTTTCGTTCATTCTACATACATAAATATTCACCTCCGGTTCACTTTCGTTCATAGAAAGTCACAGTCTGCGAGGCATGGGTTCTCATGTTGTACAACTATAGCACCTCATGCTGTACATTCATAGGACCTCATGTTGTACGTTCATAGGACCTCATGTTGTACAGCATGACAAACCCATAAAAGCCGTCATGACAAACCCACAAAAACAGGCTTACACAGCGCATCGCAATTCCAAAAGGTGCGTGTATGCCAAGAATATTCGTTATTGGAAAAACAGGGAGCCCAAAGAGTAGGTTCTAACGGAATACACAGAATTCAAAAAGTGTGCAGACGCTTTTGAAGCAATAGTAAAAAAGACAAAGATGTCATCGGTGTCTATTGCTTGACCAGGGCGAGAGCTTGGTATTTTCTGGAGCAAAACATCTGAATCAGATAGACTGCACTGATGACAACTCCAACGATATACGGTGATGTCTGACCACCGATGAGAGCGGAAACAGGCCCGACGATAAGAGGTGACGTAAACTGTCCCAGATACAATGCCGCGGAGAGCAGCGGCATCACTGTCGTGGCTGCATTCTTGCCGCCTTTGATCGATGCGATGGTATTGAGGTAAGGCATGCCGATGCCATTGGCAAGTCCAACAAGTGCTGAACCGGCAAGCAGTAACGATGTTGACACACCATGGGAATAGGCTCCATAACCGAGCATAAATGTCAGCGGTGCAAGATATTTCAAGCTTCGGCTCATATGTCTCATCATCCACCCGAACAGCAAACCGATGAGAGCTGCCACAACATCGAGACCCACCATAATGAGCGTGATGTCATTGCCTGTCAGTTCAGCATTGGCACGGGCAGTAATGGCGAAGTTGGTTGGAAAGATGAAGAACAGCAGCATCTGCAGATACATGCCCAGAACTGACGGGGCGAATCGCATGAGTGAGGCTGCTGGATTGCCGGGATTCTTGCGGGCTTTGGTAACGCCCACCTCGCTCTCGTAGTAGTCCGGCGCATTCTTCATTGTCTCATTGCCAGTGACAAGTCGTTCGTTGGGAAGAAAAGCAGCCACTAATACCACCGCAATTATACCCAGCAAATAGACGAGAAATGAATAGTTCCAACTGATATTGGCCAATAGTCCACTCAGCAACGTCGCTATTACACCGCCCATCTGATTCATAAACGCCGACAATCCCATGAGTCCAGCCTGCTTCTCAGGAGGGAAATAGTAAGACAAGAGACCCGTCGATAGCGGCATTATCATGCCCACGCTGGCACCCAGCAGAGCTCTCATGGTGAGTACCATCCAGATGCTGTCGGACAGGAATGCTCCTGCTCCGAACACTATATACATGGCGAGTCCCAGCAATGCAAGGGTGCGTGTCTTGAAGAGCCTGCATAGTGCCGGAAAAAAGAGATTGGTGATGATGATAAAGAGTGCCGGCATGCTGACAATCAATTGAATCAGCACGCTGCTGTATCCGGAAAAATGTTCTTGAATAACTCCCAATGCAGGTGCAATGGCAGCACCTGCCATGACGGTAAGGAGGGAAATGGAGAGAATGGTAAATGTCAGTCTTCTTGAATGATTCATAATAGTGGTTGTTAAAAGTTCAGTGGAGTTTTCCAGCTCTTCCAAGCTGCAAATCTGCAATCACCTACTAACTACACATGAATATTCAGCTGCCTCGATTTTGCGGTGCAAAGATACAAAAAAAAACTGTGAATCGGATAAAGTCCAACGTTTTTTTGGGGGTGGATATCACACAGACCTCTCCATTTAAGCTACTGCATGCTAGAAAATAAAAACAGAAATAACGCACATCTCACAGATATTTAAACGTGATTTTTGTTGATAAAGCATTCTTTTTGTCGATAGATGACAAATTGAATGTATTGTCTGTGAACAGATTCCATGCTTTAGCTGTTTGCATAGCTGTGCATTCCTCCGAGGAAGAAGTTGACTCCGAAGTATGTGATGAGAACGGTGAGGAATGCCAGTATCATATATATATGGAGGTGGCGTGGCTGCTCGAACCATCGCAGTGACGCGCGGTGAAGCGGGAAGGCATAGACAAGCATGGTGATAAGTGCCCATACTTCCTTCGGATCCCATCCCCAGTAGCGTCCCCAACTGACATTTGCCCATACTGCACCGATGAAGATGCCGGCTGTGAGCAGAAATTCTGCGGGGTAGAGCATCTGGTGCGAGTTGCGCATCAACTGCTGGCTGAGGCTTTGGCGCGATTCGCTGTCCTTCTTCTGCAGGTCTACTGCCAGTCCTGCAATGCTGTTGAGCATGATGAAGGCAAAGAGTGTGTACGACAGCATGATGATGCAGACGTGGATGCTGAGCAACGGTGAGGAGAGCACAGGCATCAGCGGTGTGATCTGTGGGTTGGACTGTCCCATCATTGATACGAGAAGGGTGAGTCCTGCCATGATGAGCCCGAATGAGGGGATGAGCTGGGATTTCTTCCATAGGCCGAGGGTGATCGCAAGGCTGCACAACGACATGAACTGCATGGTCTCGTATCCGTTTGCCAATGGCAGATGACCCGATACGATGCCGCGCAGACTGATGAAGTAAATCAGATAGAGCGTGCTCAGCGCGCAGACTGCAATCAGCGTGCCTGACAACCATTTGGGCGATTTCCTGCCTTTGAGGGTGAATGTCAAGCCTGCTATGAACATCGCGATGCCGATGGCAAGCAATGCCATAGCCAGCGGCTTGGTGTAGTCGCTGGAGTTGTAGATCAATTCGGACTTGAAGGCAAAGTCGGTCGGGAGGTTTTCTGATCCGACGGTCTTGACCTGGTACCTGCGGATTTTCCCTGCTATCTCCTTTATGGTCTTGTAGTCTTTCATCACCGACAACTCATAGATGTAGTCCAGCGTGTGCTTGATGAAGTACCACTGTTCGTTGGATATGGCGCCGGGCAGATTTTCGTCCTGGGAGAACCATGCCAGCGTGAAACTCTTGAGCGACTCGTCGATGTGGTGTACGGAGTCTTCGATGAACTGCGAGCTGGAGATGGGGTAAATCTTTGCCAACTGTCCGTTGAGATGCATCCGGAGTATGTTCATCTTCTCGTCGGTCTCGGTGATGGCGCGTGAGTCTGTCACTTCCTTGCCCTGGTGGATGTCGGCTACAGCATCTTCAAGCAGATATTTTCCGTTGCTGAAGAAATCTGCATAGCTCACGTATTTTGCATCCGTGCCCAGTAGCTGCTTGGTGTGTCCGCCTTTTACCTTGATTATCGGCTCGTCGAGCCACGACATGGCGTAGAGCATCCATCCTGTGAACACTTGTTCGGATGTGTAGCCTTTGTATTCGGGACTTCCGTAGAGTTTGGTGGTGAAGTCGCAGGCAACGGTCTGAAGCGGACATATTCTGCCGTTGTAGTAGGTGTAGATTGAGCCGAACTGTTGGGCTACGTCCTTCGGAAGCACTTTGCCTTCGGCTGATGCTCCAAGACTGAGGAAGGAAAAGAAGAGGACGGTGGCTGACCTAACTATGGTCTTGTTGCGCAGCAGGCGTCTGAACCCTTCGCCTGGCAGAACGAGAAAGAGCAACATTGAGACTACGAGCAAGGCATAGCCGGTGTAGGTCACACCGATGCCCCATGGGTCGTGGCAGATGGAGAGGTATGTCCCTTGTTGGTCGACATCGTAGCCCGACTGATAGAAGCGGTACGCACCGTATTCTCCTATGTTGTTCATTGATATGTTCATTGTGGCATGGTCGGTGCCGTCGGTCACTTTCACTTCCGACCGATAGTCCATGGCTGACATTGTGCCAGGGTATGTCTGCAGTTGGAATTTCTTAAGGCTTACCTTGAACGGCAACATGTCGATGCTGCCTGTCTCCTTGTTCTCGTAGACATTGGTGGCTTCGCCAGTGCGCAGATGCATGGTGCCCTGGATGCCGAAGATGTGAGTGATGAGTGCGCCTGCCAGGATGATGATGAACGAACAATGAAGCAGGGTAGAGGCAGGACGGCGGAATATTTTCCGCTTTATCAGATAAACAAGGGCTGCAACACATTCAATTGCCCACAGCGATGCAAACCACCATGAACCGTAGATGTTGCCGACTACGGCAGGAGTGCCTGCGGTTTTCTCGTATATTGTGGCAACTACCAGTGTCGCTATCAGGATTGCCAGCAGACTGAACGTAAATATCTTCAACTTCATTGTCAATTGATTTCTTGTCTATATAAAACGTAAAATGTAAGTGGATATTGTATGTTGTACAACACTGAATGTTGTGCGGCTTATAACACTGAAACTGCTCTTCCGAGCAAAACAGAAGAGCAGTTTCGTGTGATTGGTGTATCCGATGGCTGTTTCCATAAATCGCTTGGATGTGGAATTCACGTGAACAGCCTCTTGCCGGAAAGATTAGATTGAGTCGACAAACTTGATGACGGCTGCGCGCTTTGTGCTTGACAGCTTGCGGAATTTCTCGACTGACTTGCGTGCGTCGGAGTCTTTTGAACCATGCCACATGATGGCTTCAAGTGTGTTGCGTGCACGGCAGTCGTGCATACGTGAGTCTTGTCCGTCGTAGGCTACACCCATGCAGAGCTTTGCAAGTCCGCGTCCCCAGAGTGGGGTAGTGCGGCACCATCCTGTGCGGATGTCGTTCTGCATGAACAGACGGTGCTGTACCATATCGGTGTAAGGCCAAATCTTCTGGTGAGGGAAGCGTGGCATGTCAGAGTTAGTGAAGAGGCCGTTCGGATCTTCAATCTCGTCAGCTCCAGTTGTCCATGATGGACGGTGGCATTGTGCACAGCCGATTTCTGTGAACAGTTTCTTTCCCTGCTGGAACTGCTTGGTGTCGACGTCGCGAGCTGCAGGTACGGCAAGTCCGCGGTGCCAAACCATCAGTGCTTTGTAGTCATCCTGTGACATCTCGGCATCGAGGTCTGTGCGTGTCAGATAGTTGTAGATGTCGGTCTCCACATTGCCTGTCTTTTTCTCTTTCGGGAAGTAGGTGTAGAAGTCTTTCTGCACGTCGGGGTCCTTGGATGAAACTTCTGCATAGTAAGAGTGTGTCTGTTTCTTTGCATTGTAGTTGAGGTCGAGGTAGTGGTAGCGGCGGTCTGGACGTGTCACGTTGGTGATGTTCCAGATGGCATTTGCACCAGGACCGTCAAGCACTGGTCCGCGTGACATTGCATAGGTGAAGCGGCGAACATATTGCTTGCCGGTTGCACCGGTGTAGTAGCCTACCCATTCGTTTGTCTCCTGGTTGAAGTAGGATGGATTGAGGGTTACGTATGGTGACTCTTTCTTCCACTGGTTGATGATTGCAGTGTCGGGGATGGCATCGAGAAGCCCTGTACCATAGATTCCGATGGTGGTCTCGAGGCGGACTCCGATTTCACTTGCATCGACCACTACATTCTCTCCGTTGCGCTGAACAACGATTGGTGCATAGTATGCGTCCTGTGGGATGGTCACTTCCGGATAGATGAGGCTGTAGGTCTCGCCGTCGTCAAACTTGTTCCCCCATTCATCGGTGTATGATTTCCAATCAATGCTGATTTTGGTTTCGTCGATTGGTGCCTTGAACGGATAGACTGCTGCTGTCTGTGGCATACCTGCAACTGAGCGGATGTAGGCATTGGTTTGCTTGTCGTAGATCACGAGCAGATAGCCGTTGCCCATTGTCGACTCGCGGTAGTTGGACTGGCGCTTTCCGTGTCCGTAACCCGGGTGGCAATAAAGACAACCTTTGCGTACATAGACTGGTCCGAGTCCGCGGAAGGCAGAGGTGCTGTCCTGCCCGAAGTCACGCTCGAAGATGGTTTCTCCACGCTGGAAGTAAGCATTGAATGTGGCATCGTCTTCCACTACTGGCGCTGCCTGCTTGTAGGCGAAAGATGATTCGGTGAATGCGGTGCCGAGCTTTCCTCCTGCATAGTACTCTTCACTGAGTTCTGTTGTCCCTTTTTTTGGGTCTTCCGATGAATTGTCATCGTCTGAACATGCTGTGGTAAGTAATAGCCCAGAGGTGAGAAGACAACTGTAAAATACGTATTTGTTCATAATGTATTTGATATTTATTTCTACCGCTAAGTCACCACCCGAAATCGCATCGGGCGGTGACTAACGAATTTAGATATATTTATATGGCTTATTTGAGATTTCCAAATTATTGTGCCTTGGGTTTCCCCGATTATTCTGCCAGCTTCTGGCTCAATGTCTTCATCGCATCGTCGAAGTCGTGGATGGCTTCCATTGCAGTTGCGCAAGATTTGTCGGTGAAGTTGAGCGCGAATGGTTCTTTCATGCCTTTGATTGCAGTGAGTGCATTCTCAAGTGTTGACTTCAGCTTTGCTGCTTCTGTCGGGTAGTTTGCCATGCAGTATGCCATCAGTGATGTTGCAGTGTATTCTTCCTTCTGGAATCCGCCGTAGATGGTGAACTGGCAACCCTTGATGTTGTCGTAGAAGTCGGTGATTGAGTTGTAGGCATGTGGTGACTCGATGTAGTCTTTTCTCACTCCGGTGTAGCAGTTGCCGATCTTTGAGTCGGCTACCTCGGTTGCGATGTCGCTTGCACCTGCAAGAATATCTACTGAAGCGAGGGTGATGGTTCTGTAGGTTGAACCAGCCTTGCCTGCATTGATGAAGTTCTCGCCGTAGTTGATTGACGACTCGAACTCATTTTCATCGAGGATTGCCTGCTGCTCTTCGTCAACATCTCCGCCCCATGAGCTTACGAGTTTGATTGAAGCGAGGTAGAGGTCGCTGGCTGCTTCTGCGCAGAACCACTTCTCGTTGGCGGTGATGTCTTCAATCTTGCGTGGATTGCCTTCGCGGAAGAGTAAATACTCAACAGCGTGGAAACCTGTGAGGTTCTGACCTGTTGCGATTGCTTCGGCTACAGTTGCCTGTGCATCCTCGTTGGTTGCAAGGTCTGGGAAACGCTTGATGTATCCGTCGAATGCCTTGCTGTCGAACGGCCATGTATCTGTGTGGGGGTCGATTGAATAGTCGGTTGCAGCTCCGAAGAGGAATGCTTCTGACCACTCCCAGTACTGACGTGCTGTCTTCCATGCGTTGCATGCTGCGTCAACGTCTGCCTGTGTTTCCAGATCCTGTACTTTTGCCAAGAGGTCTTTGTCCGCATTCATCAGTGCGGTGTAAACTGGGTGAACTGACTTGGTGATGAATTCCTGATTGGTCACTGTAAGGAATGTTTCCTTTGCATTGGTGTTGTCACCATTGTCGCCGTTGTTGTCATCATCGCTACAAGAAACTGTAGTGAGAGCTACAGCTGCCATCATTGCAACTGTGAGCATTGATTTAATTTTCAATTCCATTGTTTTATGCTTTATTTTTTTGTTTTAGTTTGTCCGTTGTTCTGTGATGGAGAATCCAAATTGATATTGTTCCCTTTGGTATTTTATCAGAGGAACCATCCGCAGTAGGCTACACCGATGCTGATGCTTGGCTCGTTGTTGTACTCACTTTTGAGGAAGCGCTCTGACCATTCGCCCTTGATTACGATTTGTGGAACCGGGTAGTAGTTTGCACCGAAGGCTAGGCGTTTGTTCTCTGTCCATCCGTATGCTGACTTCTGGTTGCCTGCTGCATAGGCGTTGTACATCTCGTAGCGTCCGAAGAGATAGAGCTTCTGTTCGCCTTTGAGTTTCTCGATTTGTGAGAATACGTCGTAACCGGCTTCGATGCCTACTGAATAAGCGTTCTTTGCTACCGGCTGGTGCTTTGACGGGCTTCCATCCTGACCTGAGTGACTTGGGAATGACTTGTTGTAGGCGCTGATTTGCTTGTGACCGCCAAGGTGGGCATAGTCGGCATTTCCGCGCACAATCCAGTTCCAGCGGTTGAGCATGAAGTCGAATGAACCGATGGCAAGACTGCCCTTCACCTTTGAGTAGCTTCCGCCTATGGAGCGGAGTGTGTTCTGGAATGTCTGTCCGTAGTATCCGCTGAGGCTGAGGCGAAGTCCCTTTACTGAGTAGTTGTCGATGCGGAGTGCGCCTGCATATTTGTTTGCAATCTTGAACTCGTAGGGGCTTACCGCTCCGTAGTGTACAAAGCTGTAACTGCCGAAGCGTTCAGAGTCGAGGCCGGAGAGGAACTGTGCGTCATAACCCCAGTCGCCAATGCGTCCCCAGAGTGAAATACCTACCTGGTGCCATGTGCAAGGGAAAATTGTGTTTTCGCCTTCTGGACGGTAGACGGTGAAGAACTCGGTTGGCATGTGGTATTTGTTGGTTGCTCCCACTGGCACGATGATTTCACCCATCTTGAGGTTCAGTGCCTTCGAGAACTCCTTGTTAATCCAGAACTGCTCCAGTGCTACTTCTCCGCCTTTCTCCACTTCAGCCTCGTATTCTCCGGCTTCATCGGCCTCGAGTTCTACTGCTGATTCAGTGCCGCCGTGCTCGAATTCGATTTCGCTTCCGAAAGTCCAGCCTTTGCCGAAGTCATAGCCGATGTTGATGGTCACGTGCGGAAGGTCGAATTTGCCGTGGCTTGGGTCGTCCTTGTGGTCCTCAGCCTTGGTGTAGCGGTAGATGTTGTCGCTGTAGAAGTTGCGTGTCATGACAGCCTCGCCATATCCACCGAGTGACAGACGTGAGAGAGCCTTCTCCAGTTTTGTTTCCTTTTCCTTTCCTGATTCTGATGATTGTGCAGATGCACTTGTTGTGACTCCCGCCATAGCAAGTGCAACTGCTCCGGTGTATAAAAACTTATGTAATTTCATTTCTTCTTCGTCTTTTGTTGTTTGCTTTTTACCTTAATGTTTCGGTTTCTACTTCTACTTCTACGTTTTCTACGTTGTTTTTACGTGTTATACCTTATATTATTATTATGTTGTATACATGATGTTTCGTTCCGTGTCTTCAAACGCTGTTTTTGAGTGCTTCCATCGCACTCTGTCTGAATTTCGAGTGCAAAGTTACTGCCGTTTCCGCTGGTGGACAATACTCATAAATGGGTAAACAGCGACTGTGGCGGAGAAATCATGCTGAAAATGTAGGCTTTTAGGGACTGTAGGATGCCTCAAAATTTGATTTTGCAAAGTGGAGTTTGCAAAAATGTGCAACGAATGATTCTTCCGGAGACGATGTGAATGTTCTCGTGCGTCAGCTCGCCCTTGTTTGTTCTGTTCGAACTCAAGTTTGCTTTAGGTTGGGAGCCGGCTCAATCTGGGGCTTGGCCGGGGTTCCAAATCTCTCTGCCTGGGAAAAAATATTTTTCTGACCGGAAAAATTGTTTTCTCTGACTAGGGAGCAAAATCGGCCTCTGTGGAGGGGGCGAAAGTGATGCTGCTGAATCACGATGCAAAGTTACGAAATCTGATAAGAACAATCGTGACTTAATGTGACATTTTCTTGATTTTTTTAGCTTGAATAAAACGCTTAAAGCAAATGTCATGCGGATGGCATGATTGCTTCAACATTATATATATCTTTATTCCTCAATCTGTGTTTTATCTACTAAACAGATTCTCTCTGAGTTTGCCGGGTAGGGCAGTTCGGCAAGGATGGCAAGAAGGATGCGGCTGATGAATCACACGAAATGGTTGTAGGTTTATGTGTGGCTGCATTTTATGAAATTATTTTCATGGTTTGATGTGTGAAGCTGAAGAATATTTTGTATCTTTGCAGAGTAAAAGTGAGAATGCATGGCAATACGAGGCAAAGGAACGAGGACACCAAATGAACTTGGTACGGAGAAGATAGGCAAGTTGCTTATGATTTATGCGATACCGGCAGTGATATCCATGCTGGCTGCATCTGCCTATAACATAGTGGATAGGGCTTTCCTCGGACAGGGCGTCGGCGCTTTGGCAATTGCCGGACTTGCTTTGACTTTTCCCGTGATGAATCTCAGTGCTGCCTTCGGCGCAATGATTGGTGTGGGCGGTTCGACTCTGCTCTCAATCAAACTAGGACAGAAGGACTACGACACAGGCGAGCGAGTTTTGGGTAATATCATTTCCCTTAATATAATAATAGGTGTAGTGTTCGCCATCCTGGCAATAATTTTCATCGACCCGATGCTCAAGTTCTTTGGGGCAAGCGACCAGACTCTGCCTTATGCACGCGAGTACATGCTGATAATTCTGTACGGAAATGTCATTACACACCTGAGTCACGGCGAGACCAATGTGCTGAGAGTCATAGGCCATCCGAATAAGGCGATGACTTCGGTAATGCTGGGTGTCTTCGTGAACATCATGTTCGACTATATCTTCATAAACGTATTCAGGTGGGGCATCGCTGGTGCTGCGTATGCCACCATCATATCACAGACCCTGTCTGTCATCTACTTGACTTATCACTTGTGCAACAAGAACGACAGGATTCACTTGAGGCGCGGCATCTATAAGATGACGACTAGGATCGTGAGGAATATATTTGCCATTGGCATTTCGCCGTTCTGCATGCAGTTGTGTGCCTGCTTGATTGTCACCTTGATAAACAGAGGACTGCGCGATCATGGCGGCGACTTGGCAATCGGAGCCTACGGCATTGTGAACGGAATCACGTTCATGTTTGTGATGGTGGTGATTGGAATCTGCCAGGGAATGCAACCGATTGCAGGCTACAACTATGGCGCACAGCAGTTCGACCGTGTGGTTTCGGTGCTGAAGTCTGCCATCATATATGCAACTATAGTTATGACGCTGGGATTTGTGGTGTGCGAATTCTTTCCCCACATACCAATCGTGTTGTTCACGAATGACGAGGAAACAACCCGTCTGGCAATCGAAGGCATGAGGATAATCGTACTGCTCAATCCGCTGGTAGGCTTCCAGATTGTGGTGGGCAACTTCTTCCAGAGCATAGGCATGGCAAAGAAGAGTATCTTCCTGTCGCTTACGCGTCAGTTGCTGTTCCTTGTGCCGTTGCTTCTCATCCTGCCACACTTCTTCGGAACGAAGGGCGTGTGGGCAAGCATCACTGTTGCCGACGGATTGGCAATTCTCGTGTCATCGGCAATGCTGTGGCACTTCTTCAAGAAAGGATCATTCAGAAATACGGATATAGAACTTTGAAAAGAGATAATAAACCAATATAAATTAACGACTTAAAAAGATCACCCGCGAAAGGCCAGTGCAACGGAAACGGGGTGCGGTTCGGGTTTTTACAATTATGGACAATTACGTTATTACAATCGGAAGAGAAATCGGAAGTGGCGGTAAAGCCATAGGTGAAATCATTGCCAAAAGTCTGAACATCCCAATCTACGACAGCAGACTGATTCAGATGGCGGCAGAAGAAAGTGGATTCAATCCCGACTTGTTCAAAAATGCGGATGAGAAGGCAGAGAAGGGCGTTGTGTCAACAATCGCACGCAGCATCACATCACCTTTTGCCGCATTGGGCAATTTCTACAAGAACAGCGTGAGCAATGAATCGCTCTTCGAAGTGCAGAGCGAGATCATCCAGGAAAAGGCAAGCACGGAGAACTGCATCATTGTGGGACGATGTGCAGACTACATCCTGAGAAACCACCCACGTCTGCTGAAGGTATTTGTTCGCGCAGACTATGAAGACCGCGTGAAGTTTATCTGTGAACGTTATGAACTCACACCTGCGAAGGCGCGCAGGCTCATCGACAAGACAGACAACCAGCGTAGTGAGTACCATGATTTCTACAGCGAGACAAACTGGGGCGACAGCCGTGCATACGACATCTGTGTCAACAGTTCGCTGATAGGGCTGGAGGGAACTGCCGAGTTCTTGCTCGACTTTGCACACAAGTACCTGAAGATAGAAGAATAAAATAGAGGACGCAAGGTGCGCCCCCGTCTCAATAAGTATAACTGTTTAGGTAAATTAGATTAAGGAAATGGATTGGTTGACAGATTTATTGACCAAAGGAGATTCTGTGGCGCATATACTGTTGCTTTATGCGCTGGTTGTTTCTGTGGGAATCCTGCTTGGCAGGATTAAGTTTGCAGGGGTGTCGTTGGGAGTAACGTTCGTGCTTTTTGTGGGAATCGTTGCAGGACATATCCTTCATCAGCAAAACATTGAGGAACCGGTGATGGTGCTCAATTTTATTCAGGACTTCGGCTTGATACTCTTCGTGTATTCGATTGGACTTCAGGTCGGTCCGTCGTTCTTCACTTCATTCAAACAAGGTGGAGTGTCAATGAACTTGGTCGCAACGGGCATAATACTTCTCAATGTGGCAGTGATGCTCGGACTCTATTACGGCTTCTGCGACACCAGTAATCCACATTCGCTGCCTATGATGGTGGGAGTCTTGTGCGGTGCGGTGACGAACACTCCGGGACTCGGTGCAGCCAACGCTGCGCTCGAGCAGATTGGTGCCGGTCATCTGGGCGGATCAATCCCGACAATTGCCAACGGCTATGCTTGTGCCTACCCGCTGGGTGTGGTGGGCATCATTTTGTCCATGATTCTCATCCGACTGTTCTTCAAGATAAATATAAATAAGGAGACAGAAGACTACAATAACCAGAACTCACGCCAGGCAGCGGTGAAGCCCCATGTGATGGACATTGAAATCCAGAACCCTTCGCTGAACGGCAAGACAATCCTTCAGATTCATGCTTTCCTGGCACGCGACTTCGTCTGCACCCGCTGTCTGCATGAAGGACACGTGGTCATCCCGAACAAGGACACGATGCTCTTTGTGGGCGACAGAGTGTGTGTAGTGAGCGCAGAGGAAAACGTCGAGGCAATAAAGGTGTTCATGGGAAAGGAAGTGGCAGTGAACTGGGAAAAGCAGGACACTCCGCTCGAATCCAAACAGTTGCTCGTTACAAGAGACAAAATCAATGGTAAGACTCTTGGCAGTCTGCACCCAAGTAGTCTTTACGGAGTGAACGTGACACGACTTTACCGTTCTGGTATCGAACTCTTTGCTCATTCTAACGTAACCCTGCAGGTGGGCGACAAGCTCGTTGTCGTTGGTCCGGAAGATGCGGTGCGTCTCTTCGCAAGCAAGGTGGGAAACCACAAGTCGCGCCTTGACAAACCAAACTTGATGACTATCTTCGTGGGAATCTTGCTCGGAATCATTGTGGGAAGTCTGCCTATCGCCATCCCGGGCATGTCGGTGCCAGTGAAATTGGGTTTGGCTGGTGGCCCGCTCGTCGTTGCAATTCTCGTCGGCAGATTTGGCTTCAAACTGAAACTGGTGGCTTACACCTCCAATAGTGCATCGCAGATGATTCGGGATGTGGGCTTGGTACTCTTCCTTGCCAGCGTGGGTATCAAGGCAGGCGGCAATTTCATTGAAACTGTGATGAACGGTGGACTGATGTACGTTCTGTATGGCTTCATAATCACGATAGTACCATTGATAATTATGGGCATCGTGGCAAGAGTCCATTACAAACTGAACTACAACATCATAATGGGACTCATAGCCGGTGCTACAACCGACCCGCCAGCTTTGGCTTATTCAACACAGACTGCAAACAACGACGTTCCTTCAATCGGCTACTCTACGGTTTACCCACTGTCGATGTTCCTTAGGATTGTCACGGCGCAGATCATAATATTGCTTCTGTGCTCATAGTAATAAGGCGATAGTAGCAATGCACCTGTGTTCATAACTGTAATGACGTTGTGCTCATAATCATATAGCATTTATGTTTATAATCGAGTCTTTCATATTAGGACTGTTGGTGGCACTGAACCCATGCCAGCTTGCAATCAACATCTCGGCGCTGACCTACCTGGACGGTAGAAGCAACAGCACTGGCAGTTTGTTGAAACAAGGCTGGATGTATGTGGTGGGCAGAACCGTTTCCCATTCCTTGTTGGGAATAGTTCTGATGGCTTTGGTGCGGCTGGGACTTAATATCGAGAGATTTCAATCATACTTGGATAAGGCAGAGATTGTTCTGCCTTACCTATTTATAGTTATAGGATTTTTCCTCATCTATCGTGCGCTTCATGCCCATGTGCATCACGGGACGGAATGCCACAACTGTGGCTCTACGATAAAGAAAGGTGGGCCGTATGGTGCTTTGGCATTGGGACTGATGCTCGCATTTGCCTTCTGTCCCGAGAGTGCGATTCTGTTCTTTGGCATGCTCCTTCCCCTGGGCATTGCCCATTCATTCGGATGGCTGGCTCCAGTGGCTTTTGCTTTGGCAGCAGGCGTGCCAGTGATAGTGATGGTCGGCATCATGGCGAAAGCCCGCGAGAAAGTTCTGCAACTCAATCGGACATTCACTCATATTCAGCAATGGATAAATTCAGCATTCGGCATTGCATTCATCGCTGCAGCAATAACATTGTTGGTATCATGAAACGTATAGGACTTTTATCAGACACACACGGCTGTTGGGATGACCGCTATGCAAAGTATTTTGCAGAGTGCGACGAGATATGGCATGCAGGAGATATAGGGACGGTGGAACTGGCAGAGAAGTTTCAGCAACTCAAACCGTTCAGAGCTGTGTATGGCAATATTGACGGCGGCGACCTTCGGATGATGTTCTCGGAGAAATATCGGTTCAGATGTGAAGGAGTGGAAGTCCTAATGAAACATATTGGAGGCTATCCAGGCAACTACGACCCCTCCATTCGTGGTAGTGTCTATGCTCGTCCGCCAAAACTGTTCATCTCGGGTCATAGCCATATACTGAAGGTGATGTACGACAAGACCTTGGGCTTGCTCCACATTAACCCGGGAGCTGCAGGGATATATGGTTTCCATAAGGTCAGGACACTTGTGAGATTCACCATCTCGGGAGAAGAAATCAAGGACCTTGAGGTTATCGAAATGGGAGAGTCTGTGCCCAAATGACAATCGGAGAATGCTTGCTGGGATGAATTCTCTTGTCCGGCAAATATATTTTTGTTAATTCGATAGTTTGGCGATATACAATATGATAGTTTTTGCTACCTTTGCAGAAATTTGAAAGGAATGACAACAGGTAACGAAATCCATAAGAGTGACGATAAGTCGGAGGTGGAGATGCTTTCGGAGATATTGAAGCTGCTGCTGAAACTTCTCTTGAAGTGCATCGTCAAACTCGTGCGGCTTATGGCAAGGGGATGCAAGGGCATCTTCCGTCTGTTGAAACTGTTGCTTCAAGCCTGCATTGACTTCTGGAATGACAATAGTACCCAGCAGAAACTCCATATTGCCAAGGAATGGTGTAAGGCTGCTATCGTCACTTTGGGCAAGTGGACATTGATTGCCTTGAAGGGGCTTGGCGTGGGACTGGTTTGGACCATCCGCGCAATTATCCTTGGACTCATTAACCTCCGGCCGACGCTGGTGCTGACCGGAAAGTTCCTTGCCAAATGTGGCAGGGCTATTTGGAAATGCCTGAGGTTCCTCGGAGCAAAATGTACGCAGTTCTTCAGACGGAGAAGACTAGCTTATCTTGCGTTCCGTCGAAACAAAGGTTTCAAGGGACTCATGATAGACGTGAAGAACTATTTGCAACTTACGCTCAATGACTATATGGATGAGGAACAAAACGAACCGGACAAGAACACGTTGAGCTACGAAGAATATATGAGGGCGGAACATGGCGGCGACGGACATTCGGACACAATTGGCAAGAAGATTTACAACGGAATGAAGAACATTATTGATGGGGATTAAACGTCTGGCTGATGCATCGTGCATAACCATTGATTTGTCACTGAAATAGTCAGTTCGTGCTGCAATCGTGTTACAAGTAATTTTTTTTGAAAAAAAATCGAGTCATCCGCTTTATCATAATGAAAAAAGTGCTACCTTTGCCACAGACATCGGTGTGATGTTGGACAAGGATAATAAATAAACGAAATATCTATGGAAATTAAGAAATCGAAAAAAGCAGATTTGGAGGGACAGAAAAGTACCAGCATGCTGATTGGTTACATTTTTGCCCTTGGTGCCATGTTCGCTGCTTTTGAGTGGACTACCCGTGACTACAAGGAGACAGAGCCTGTAGTCTATGCGGCATACGCTTCGATGGAAGAGGAAGTGCCACCTGTTACACAACCAATATTCCAGGCTGCGCCACCTCCACCAGCAGAAACTCCACAAGTGGCAGAGATTCTCGACATTGTGGACAATGATGAAGAGATTGAGGAAGAAGAAATCCAGAGTACTGAGGATACCAACCAGGCTATCACCGGCCCTTCTGCACCGGTAAGCAGCGGTTTCACAACAGGCCCGATTGCTACAGGTGAGGTCAGCGATGAGGAGGAAATTTTCCAGGTTGTAGAACAGATGCCTGAATTCCCGGGCGGTATGCAGAAACTACTGGAGTACTTGGGCAAGAATATCCACTATCCAAGCATGGCTCAGGAAAATGGTATTCAAGGAAGATGTATCATTGAGTTCGTCGTAAACAAGGACGGTTCAATCGTTGACCCTAAAGTCGTTAAGTCACTCGACCCATCCTGCGACAAAGAGGCAATGCGCGTTGTAAAGAGTATGCCAAAGTGGAAGCCGGGACTGCAGAGAGGTAAACCAGTTCGTGTAAGATATACGGTGCCTGTTTCATTCAGATTGACATAGTCAACATGAGAGGCGATAGTAAACTATAATAATAAGGTGTGTCAGAAGAAAAGTCACTTGGCACACCTTATATTATATATGAGCCTTATGCTATATAAATCCTATATTGCAAGCGAACCTCGTCAATGTAGTTTATGGATCAGAATATAAACCCAAACGATATGATAAATCAAGATGCTCTCTATAATAAGGTAAATGCATATATTGAGGGGCTGCAATACAACGCAGAACCCGAAGGACTTTATGTGCCTATAAAGTATATACTCTCACTTGGAGGCAAGAGAATCCGCCCCATACTCATGCTTATGGCATACAATCTGTATGAAGAACAAGTGGATGGCATTTTGCCAAATGCAGTGGCGTTGGAAACGTATCACAATTTTACGCTTCTGCATGATGACCTGATGGACAAGGCGGATATGCGTAGGGGAAATATGACCGTTCATAAGAAATGGAACGAGAATACAGCAATCCTTTCCGGTGATGCAATGCTTATCATGGCATACCGCTTGTTTGTGAAGAATGCAGGATCGATGCCCCATCTGCTTGATGCTCTCGACACTTTCAATGACGCTACATTGGGCGTTTGCGATGGACAGCAATACGATGTCGATTTCGAAAGCAGAATGGATGTCACTACGAATGAGTATATGGAGATGGTGCGCTTGAAGACATCGTTGCTCCTTGCTTGTGCCTTGAAGATAGGGGCGCAGTTGGCTGGAGCTTGCACTGAGGATGCGGACAATCTCTACAAGTTCGGTGAAAAAATGGGTCAGGCATTTCAATTGCAGGATGATTTGCTCGATGTGTATGGTGACCCGACAGTATTCGGCAAGAAGATTGGTGGCGATATCCTGTGTAACAAGAAGACCTTCATGCTCATCACTGCCTATAATATGGCAGAGGGGGATTGCAAGAACGAACTTAAAGCGTGGATAGGGAAAACTGATTTTGAACCTGAGACAAAGATACGGGCAGTGACAGCTATTTATGACAAGATAGGGATACGCGATGTCTGTCAGAACGAGATAGAGCGCCTTTTCAATGAATCACTGGAATATCTCGACAAGGTCAATGTGGACAACTGGAAGAAAACCGGTCTGCGCGACTTTGCCAACAGACTGCTGAAACGGAATAAGTAAGTATGATTATAGACACACATTCTCATCTTGACGGGGAGGAATTTGCAGAGGACCTTGATGCTGTGCTGAAGCGTGCCAAGGATGCTGGAGTGGAGAAAATCCTCATTCCCAACATCAATCTGCAGGGATTGAACCATCTGACGGATTTGTGCGCTGCCAATCCCGGGTTTCTGTATCCGATGATTGGTCTGCATCCGGAGGAAGTGGACAATGACTATCAGCAACAGCTTGATGAGATGTACGGAATTTTGAAGTCGTCAATGAATATGTATGTTGCCATTGGTGAGGTAGGGCTTGACTTCTATTGGGACAGGACCTTCGCTGACAAACAGCTTGATGCATTTGAACAACAATTGGATTGGGCTTCTGAATTCGACAAACCACTAATGATACATGCCAGAAACGCATTTCCCGAACTTGTTGAAGTGATGGATCACCATAGGCTGGAACATTTGCGCGGAGTTTTCCATTGTTTCAATGGTACCGAAGAGGAAGCGGAACAGTTGCTCTCTTTTGAAGGGTTCCAACTGGGCATCGGCGGAATGGTTACGTTTAAGAAGTCTTCACTTCCGGAAGTGCTGAGGTCCACCGTCCCTTTGTCCAGAATTGTAGTTGAGACCGACTCTCCTTATCTGGCTCCGGTCCCTCATCGGGGCAAACGCAACGAAAGTGCGTTTATAGTTGCAACGATTGACCGCTTATCTGAAATTTATGGGTGTGGAAAGGACTTTATTGCCACTCAAACAAAGAAAAACTCGGGGTTTTTAATTCCGTAACAAAAAAAATGCGTATTTTTGTTGCTGGTTTAGTGGCTGTGTCGTGAATTATTCGTAATTTGCAACCGATTTGGAGATTGGCAATGCATCGAAGCACGATGAAGAACGACAAGGATGCCGCCAACGATGAACTCAAAAAGTGAAACAAAAGGTGAAACTAATAGAAAATAAATAACAGTATTAATCTTTAAATTGAAAAAGAAATGAAAAAAGTATTTGCAGTAATTGCACTTATGGGAGTCTTTACTTTAGGAATGACTCAATCAATGTCAGCTCAGGACGAAGAAGCTGTCGACACAGCTGCTGTTGAACAAGTAGATTCAGCCGCTACTGAAGAAGTAGATTCAGCCGCAGCTTCTGCAGAGGCAGCTGAAGCTCCAGAAGCTCAGGTTGAAGAAGTCGGTATGTACAAGAACTTGAAGACAAAGTTCATCGAAGGTGATGCAGGCTTCATGGCAATCGTTGCAATCGCAATGATTATCGGTCTTGCATTCTGCATTGAGCGTATCATCTACCTCGCACTCGCAGACGTCAAGACAGACAAAATGCTTGAGGATGTTGACAAGGCACTTGCAGGCAAAGACATCGAGAAAGCAAAGAACATCTGCCGCAACACTCGTGGTCCTATCGCTTCAATCAGTTATCAGGGTCTGAGCCGTCTCGACCAAGGTGCTGATGCTGTAGAGAAGACTGTTGTTGCTTACGGCGCAGTTCAGGCTTCAAACCTTGAGAAGGGCTGCTCATGGATCACATTGTTTATCGCGATGGCTCCATCACTCGGATTCTTGGGAACAGTGGTCGGAATGGTTCAGGCATTCGATGCCATCCAGCAAGCAGGTGATATTTCTCCGACAGTCGTTGCAGGAGGTATGAAAGTCGCTTTGTTGACAACAATCTTCGGTATCATCGTAGCACTTATTCTTCAGGTATTCTACAACTACATCCTTGCTAAGATTGAATCAATCACAGCACAGATGGAAGACACTACAATCTCCCTCCTTGACCTCGTTGCAAAATACGGCGTTAACAAGTAATCAAGAAAGTCGCTTGGTAACTGAATAATGAGAGTATTAACAACTAAACAAGGAAACAAATTATGAATATTGATAAAGTATCAAAATACATACTTTGGGTTCTCATGGGAATCAGTGCCGTTGTCATCGCACTGTTCTTCCTTATCGGATTCGATACTCCGTATGAAGAGGATCCAAACCAATATGCACCTCAGTGCACTGATGTATTGCTCATCTGGACAATCATCCTTACAGTGGTTGGTGCTATCAGCATGCTCGCAAGCTTCATCTATTATGTTGTGGTAAACGGATTCAACAAATCCTATATCTACACATGGGGATTACCAGTCATCACAATCGCTATGGGCGTCGGCTTGGGTATTGCCAACAAGGATCAGCATTTGCTCATCAACGGTCAGGACTGGAACGTACCATCAGACATCATTCTCACCGATGCGTCAATGGTTTCAATCGGCATCCTTACTGTTTGTGCAGTGATAGCAATCATCTTCAGCGTAATCATGAATTCAAAGAAGTAATAAGAATATTGAGTGACTATGGGAAAGAAAAGAAAAATGCCAGGCTTGAACACCAGTTCTACAGCCGATATTTCATTCATGTTGCTCATCTTCTTCCTTGTGACTACCTCAATGGATACAGATCAGGGTCTGCCTCGTACACTCCCTAAACCACCTGAGGAAGATCAGGTAAACAATGAAATCAAGGTTAAGGAACGTAATATCCTTAATATCCGTATCAATAAGGACAACTACCTTATGATTGGTGATGATTATGTTGCACTTGAAGATGTGAAAGTGAGAGCAAAAGAATTTATTGCAAACCCGGAGAATAAACCCAACCTCCCTGAGTTGAAGCCAAAGAAGGTGAAACTTCTGGGAACAAGAATGGTAACCGAAAATCACGTGATTTCCGTACAGACTGACCGTGGTACCAGCTATGGAGTTTATTTTCAAGTTCAGGACCAGCTTGTGGCTGCCTACAACGAACTTCGTGACGAACTTGCCAAGATTGAGTTCGGATACAGATACGAGTTTCTGACTTCAGAGCAGAAGACAGCTATACGTGAGGTCTATCCTATGAAGATTTCAGAGGCTGAACCAAAACAATATGGAAAGGCGAATTGATTATGAGTAGATTTAATAAAGGAAGCAAGGAGATGCCGGAGTTGAATACTTCGTCTCTGCCAGACTTGATTTTCTCTGTTCTGTTCTTCTTCATGATGGTTACATCAATGCGTGAGGTGACTTTCAAGGTGAGATTCGACCGTCCGACCGGTACTCAACTCGAGAAACTCGCACGTAAGTCATGCACATCATTCATCTATATTGGACAGCCTACTGAGCAGTATAGGACACAGATGGGTAGCGGAACACGTATCCAGATCAACGATGACTTTGCCGAGGTGGGACAGATTTATGATTTCGTGATGTCCGACCGCAATGAACTGGCAGAAAGCGACAAGCCATTCTACACAGTCTCTCTGAAGGTGGACCACAAGACACCGATGGGTATCATCACCGATGTGAAGCAGACTTTGCGTAAGGCTTATGCGCTTAAGATTGTCTATTCAGCTTCAAAACCACAGAATAAGAATGCAGATTAACCGCATCTAATTTATAAAGTGGGCGAATCATATTATGGTTCGCTCATTTTTTTGTACCTTTGCACAAAACTATGAACATCAATGAAACAATATCTTGATTTGCTCGACCGCATACTTCATGAAGGGCAGCGGAAGGATGACCGGACAGGCACTGGCACGATAGGAGTGTTTGGTAATCAGATGAGATTCAATCTTGACGATAGTTTCCCACTTTTGACAACCAAGAAACTCCATCTGAAAAGTATCATTTATGAGTTGCTGTGGTTCCTGCATGGCGACACCAATGTCAAATGGCTGCAGGAGCATGGCGTGCGCATTTGGAACGAATGGGCAGACGAAAATGGAGATCTCGGACACATCTATGGCTATCAGTGGCGCAGCTGGCCCGACTATGATGGCGGGTACATTGACCAGATAACAAATGTGATAGATGAGATTAAGAACAATCCGTCCAGCCGCCGGCTCATTGTCAGTGCATGGAATGTGGCAGACATAAAGAACATGAATCTTCCTCCATGCCACGTTCTTTTCCAGTTCTATGTGGCAAATGACAGTCTCAGTCTGCAACTCTACCAGCGTAGTGCCGACACATTCCTTGGCATGCCGTTCAACATAGCGTCATACAGCTTGCTGCTTTTGATGGTGGCGCAGGTGACTGGGTTGAAGGCAGGAGACTTTGTGTACACTACAGGCGACACTCATCTCTACATGGACCACATCAACCAGGCAGAGATGCAGTTGCTGCGTACTCCCCGTCCGTTGCCAACCATGCGTCTCAATCCCGATGTGAAAAGCATCTTCGACTTCACGTACGAGGATTTCACCCTTGAGAATTACAATCCATACGACCATATAAAAGCAAAAGTATCAGTATGACACTTTCCATAATAGTGGCTATAGCCAAGAATTTCGCCATTGGCAAGAAGAACGAACTGCTCTATCACATGCCCAATGACATGAAGCGTTTCAAGGAAACAACAACCGGGCACACCGTTATCATGGGGAAAAACACCTTCGCTTCATTTCCCCGTCGTCCGTTGCCCAACAGAAGAAACATCGTGCTTGCATTGCCCGATGAAGTGCCTGCAGACAAGGAAGGCGCAGAGTGGGTGAATTCACTTCAGGAGGCGCTTGATTTGTGTAAGGATGAAGACGAGGTGTTCATCATTGGAGGGGCGTACGTCTATCATCAGACCCTTCCGCTTGCCGACAAGCTCTATTTGACGGTCATTGATGATGAACCCGAGGGTACCGATGCCTATTTCCCGACAGTGGACTATTCGGAATGGAAAGAAGTAGGGCGTGAAGAGCATAAGGCGGACGAACGCCATGCTCATGACTATGTGTTTCTCGACCTTGAATCGTTGAAATCAAAGCGATAGTTCTTCTGATCTTATAGGAAATATATCCATTCTTTGCGTAGTCATCCGGATGGGTCGAGCACAAGTGAGCTAGGAGCTACCCTCTCCGAGGGAGTTAAAGTAAGCGCAGGCTTGTACGTTGCAAATAAAGCGAGCTGGAGCTCGGGCGTATTCACTTCGTGCAAATTTTCTCGCTATGACATAGCTCAAGCAAGCTCGACTCTGTGCATTTGGCTTATCGAAAATTTTCACTTTGTGTAAATTAGTGGCTCAATCCACAGACCCTCCGCGTTGCTTTCGTGCAATTCGGGTTATTCGTGTCCGATAATCACGTCATCTGCATGACATTCATTTCGTGTCCGAAAAAAACGAATTGACCGTTAGTGAAGTGTTGTGTCTTGTGTATTTGTATCTGACATCTTGCGAATTTGTTTTATTTGATGCAATAGGGCCGCTGAGGTTACTTAATCTAAAGTTTTTGGTGCCTTGGATATAGGAATATCACGTGTGTATGGCTAAATTTGTAGACGAAAATAACTAATGCGTGACATTTGCAGAACAAACAGGATATCGGTTGAACCATCATTATGACAATTGTGTTGCATGAAATGATGTATTGCAGGATATTGTAGAAGTAATAAGCGATTTTATCGTATAATATGAATATATCGCATAATATGAAGAATAGGAAAACGCAGGTGAGTCTTTGCCTGGGGTTGTTGTCTGTAGTTGGTGGATTGTTCATGTCCACCCTGAATGTGCAGGCAGCTGAGTATCGGAATGTACAGCCTGCGGAAGATGAGAGTTTTGAAAATCCGATGCTTTGGGCGGATGTGCCGGATATAGATGTAATACGTGTGAACGATGCGTATTATATGGTGAGCACCACGATGCATTTGATGCCGGGTGCACCCATCATGAAATCGAAGGACTTGGTGAACTGGGAAACCGTGAACTATATCTTCCCGAAACTTACCGATTCTCCCAAATATGAAATGAAGGAGGGGACGGTGTACGGACGTGGTCAGTGGGCTACTTCCTTACAGCATCACAACGGAAAGTTCTATGCATTGTTTGCTCCGAACGATAGTCCCGGTGGTGAAACCTACATCTGCACGACCGATGACATCGAGGGCAAGTGGACCGTCCACAGTCGCATGCGCCATTTCCACGATGCGGCCCTTTTCTTCGACGATGACGA
>CAVHYP010000011.1:0-1366 GCA_963640465.1 Bacteroidaceae bacterium
CTTGAATGAGGGAGAGAACGTCCCCGGATGGATAACCAACTCCGACGCTGTGACAGCTGTAGCGTTCGACCCGTCGTTTGCCAACGCACGCCCAACAACGATGCACAAGTGGTTCTACAGCATGAAAAAACTAAGCAGTATCACGGGCATTGCCAACCTCAATACAGAAGAAGTGACGAGAATGAGCGAGGTGTTCTATGACTGCTACGCCCTGACTTCGGTGGACCTCTCGGGCTTCAACACGCAGAAGGTGACGAGCATGAACTGCATGTTCTTCGGCTGCAAGACCATTGAGAGTCTTGATGTGTCGTCGTTTGACACTCAAAATGTGGAGAACATGAATCGCATGTTCCAGCATTGCGAGAAGGTGAAGACTCTGAACCTGACGAATTTCAATACTTCGAAGGTGACAGATATGGGCAACATGTTTGCCATCTGCCCCACTTTGGAGACTGTCAATGTGTCGAGTTTCAAAACGGAAAAGGTCACCAACATGGCCTGTATGTTCTGGGACTGCGAGGCTCTTGCCTCTGTTGACGTCACCAAATTCAACACTTCACAGGTTAGTAGCATGGAGAGCATGTTCTGCGAGTGCTATGCTCTCGCCTCAATCGACCTGACCAATTTCAGCACTGAGAACGTCACCGACATGCACAATATGTTTTCGGGTTGCAAGAAGCTGACCGAGCTTGACCTCACATCCTTCAATACGGCGAAAGTCACGAATATGTCGGATATGTTCTGCAATTGCGAAAACCTTATCACGATATATGCCACCGACGCTTTCACAACAGCAAATGTGATCAGCGAAGACGAGATGATGAAATCCACAATGATGTTCTCCGGTTGTACGTCCCTGGTAGGTGCTGTGGCTTTCAACTCCAGCAATGTTGACAAATCCATGGCGAACACCACGACAGGCTACTTCACCGAGAAGCGGAAGACGGCATGGGCGGAGTATGACAGCGTCACCAAGACGCTCACCTTCAAGTACGGAGAGAAGCCGAGCAGCGGCGGCACAGTGACAGTGTACGACCTGAACGAGGGAACTAACGAACCGGCATGGGGCGAAACTGATGACGACGACAATCTGGTAGCCCCGACGACAAAGGTGGTGTTCGACGTATCGTTCGACGCCTTCCGCCCAACGAGCTGTTACTATTGGTTCTACGACCAGACGGGACTGGCAGAAATGGAAGGTATGGAGTACCTCCACACAGACGCAGTGACCAACATGAAGCGCATGTTCTACAACTGCGAAGGGCTGACGGCTCTTGACCTCTCGCATTTCAACACGGCGAACGTCACGAGCATGGAACGGATGTTCTACGGTTGCAAGGCGCTGAAGTCCATTGACCTCTCAGGC
>CAVHYP010000011.1:1876-52919 GCA_963640465.1 Bacteroidaceae bacterium
ATGTTCTACGGCTGCATCGGTTTGACTTCCCTTGACGTGTCGGGCTTCAACACAGCCAACGTCACGAACATGGCCGGCATGTTCTACGGCTGCAGCGGTTTGACTTCCCTTGACGTGTCGGGCTTCAACACAGCCAACGTCACGAACATGGCCGGCATGTTCTACGGCTGCAGCGGTTTGACTTCCCTTGACGTGTCGGGCTTCAACACAGCCAACGTCACGAACATGGCCGGCATGTTCTACGGCTGCAGCGGTTTGACTTCCCTTGACGTGTCGGGCTTCAACACAGCCAACGTCACGAACATGGCCGGCATGTTCTACGGCTGCAGCGGTTTGACTTCCCTTGACGTGTCGGGCTTCAACACAGCCAACGTCACGAACATGTATGGCATGTTCTACGACTGCAGCGGTTTGACTTCCCTTGACGTGTCGGGCTTCAACACGGAAAACGTCACGGACATGAACGGCATGTTCAACGGTTGCAGCGGTTTGACTTCCCTTGACGTGTCGGACTTCAACACGGCCAACGTCACGGACATGAATTGCATGTTCAACGGTTGCAGCGGTTTGACTTCTCTTGGTGTGTCAGGCTTCAACACGGGAAAAGTCACGGACATGAGAGACATGTTCAACGGCTGTTCCAGTTTGACTTCCCTTGACCTGTCTAGATTCAACACGGCCAACGTCACGAACATGACAGGCATGTTCAGCGGATGTGCCGAACTGGTCACGATCTATGCCAACGACAATTTTTCCACCAGCAAAGCTGGAGAGTCTACTGGTCTGTTCTCTGGCTGCGTCAAATTGAAAAGTACCACCGCAGCATACGACAGCGACAAGACAGGCGTAGACATGGCAAACTGCAACACCGGCTACTTCACATATAAGAAAGCGCCAGCACAGCCATGGGCGGAATACGACAGCAACACCACGACACTCACCTTCAAGTACGGCGACAAGCCCTCTACCTTTGGTGAAGGCATCACGGCATACGACCTGAACGAAGGGTCTGCAATACCAGGTTGGGTTTACGTTACCGACATAACCAAAGTGGTGTTTGACGCCTCGTTCAATGACGCACGTCCCACCAGTTGCTACGCCTGGTTCTACAGGAAGAATAATCTGGCTCAAATAGACGGAATCCAATATTTACATACTGACAAAGTACGGAACATGTCTCTGATGTTCTACAACTGCGCCAAGCTGCCCTCTTTTGATTTGTCTGGCTTCAACACTGAGAAGGTGAAAAATATGACGTACATGTTCGTTTACTGTCAGGCTGCCACCACTCTTGACCTTTCAGGCTTCAACACGGCCAACGTGACGGGCATGGAATTTATGTTCTACGGCTGCACAGCCTTGACCACCATCTACGCCAGTGACAAGTTCAGCATGTCCAACGTGGAGAATTCTAACCAAATGTTTTCCGATTGCACATCTCTGGTTGGTGCTGTGAAATACGATGCGAACAGCACGGACGCTACTATGGCGAACTACAAGACCGGCTACTTCAAGACATACTATAAGGTAGGTGGAACCCAGTACGACATGTGTGGCGAGCCCCTCAGCGTCACCAATCTCGAGCTGGAGGACGGCAAGGACTTCGTGGCTCTCGCTCCGTTCAAAGCAAACTCCGCTTCTTACTCTCGCACGATGACGAGCAACTGGGGGACACTCTGTCTGCCGTTCGCTGTGGAGACATCAAACGCAACCGACAGCAAGTTCTATGCGTTGGAAAGTGTGGACAATGACGTGATAACCCTCACGGAACTGAAAGGCACGATAGGCGCAGGCACTCCGGTGCTCGTTTATTCAACTAATGGCTTGAACATCTCCGCAAGCAACGTGAATGTGGTGACAGCACCTGCCGACGGAGCACAGGCAAGCGACTACCAGCTCGTTGGTTCATTCGCAGAGACAGAAGTACCAGACAATGGCTACATCATCTCAAAGAACAAGTTCTGGTTGACCTCTGACCTGAAGAGCAACACATCGGTAAAGGCAGTAAAGACAAAAGGACTGAGATCATGGCTCAAGTCTGACTCTTACAGCAACGAGGCACAGGCACGAGTGCTCGGCTTCGCATTTGACGACGAGAATGAGACTACTGCCATTGAGGCTGTCGACGGCCTCGCTGAAGGCACAGCAGAGATCTACGACATCCAGGGCCGTCGCACCGACCGCCTGCAGAAAGGTCTGAACATCGTAAAGAAAGGTGGCGTGACAACGAAAGTAATGGTGAAATAAATGTATAACGACAAAAGAAATAAAGAAATGAACAAGAAAAGGTATACAGCTCCACAGATGAAGACAATGAAGATAGAGACACAGGGATTTATTGCATCTAGCAATCCAAGTCTCGGTCGCGGAAAAAGCGGAGAAAGCGGCGCAAACGAAATGCCAGACATTGACGAATATGGCATTTCCTATGGTGACTGAACCACATTTGTCCTATACACGAATAAAATACAAGGGGGAGGGCGTGCCGCTGGCGCGCCCTTTATTTTTGAGCCACGAATTTCCACGAATCCTACCAATCCTGCTAATGCCATGCGGCACGCAAGATTTTCCTTGTCCCAAAAATTCGAATTTGAGAATGCCATGCGGCACGTGGCTTGCAGACAAAGACCGGAAAAACTCCCTTTGGCGATAAACCTCTGATTCTATCCCGAATGATGAGAATGTTCGATAGGTGAACTCGGCGGCTTGCGGGGGATCGGTGCGAGCGGTCGTCGGGGCCGATGCGAGCGGTCGCGGATGCCGATGCGAGCGGTTGTCTCGTGGGAGGCATGCCAGATGTTTCGTTCTGCGGTGCAAAGTTACGACACGAAAGGGGCGAAATGCAAATCCGTTCAATACCGTTCAAAGATTGGGTGGACGTGGCTGATTTTTTTATAA
Source organism: Bacteroidaceae bacterium (assembly GCA_963640465.1). Classification (GTDB taxonomy): domain Bacteria; phylum Bacteroidota; class Bacteroidia; order Bacteroidales; family Bacteroidaceae; genus Colivivens. The sequence goes on from CAVHYP010000011.1 coordinate 4,775, forward strand.
CATTAATCACCATGTAATGGAGTATTGATTCTTTTATTAGAACACGAATATCACGAATGTCACGAATCCATGTGGTGTGCTTTGAGATTGAACCACTAATTTCACGAATTAAACGAATACCATCCGGATGGGTGGGCTGAACAGTGCGAATAGGAGTCAGCTCTCTCCGAGAGCGTAGACGATGGCACTCGAGCGAGAGCTCGCATTGTTTTACAGCCCACAAGCCCACGCTCGCTTTAACGCTCTCGGAGAGAGCTAGCTCCTAGCGCTTCTGCTTTCGTCAAGCGCTTGTGCTACTATTTTCGGTTGGGGAGAGGCAATCAATTTGCCAAGTCGGATATGAATTTAATTCTGACGAGGCGGATTTCCTCTTCGGAGATATCATCGTCGATATTCTCGTAGGCGGTCTCAAGGTCATCGGTCTCGCTGTTGCGGAAATAGTCGTAGACTTCTTCTACCTTGTCCTCATCAATCTCTTCATTGATGAAGTAATCGATATTGAGTTTTGTACCGCTATAGACAATGGATTCCAGTTCATCGAGCAGTTCATCGAACTCCAGCCCTTTGGCATAGGCGATATCGTCCAACGCCACCTGACGGTCGACACTCTGGATGATACTGATCTTCTGAACGGATTTGTTTGCGACTGTACGCACACGAATATCCACGGGTCGGTCGATCTCGTTGTCCTCACAATAGTCCTTTATGAGTTTCACGAATTCCTTGCCATACCGGTTTGCCTTCCCCACCCCAACTCCTGGGATGTTCTGCAGTTCTTCCAAGGAGACTGGATAGAGTGTGGTCATTGCATCTATCGACGGGTCCTGGAATATGATGTATGGAGGCACATTGTACTTCTTCGACAAACGTTTGCGGAGATCCAAAAGCATCTTGTGGAGTGTCTCATCCAAAGCTCCTGTCTGAGAGTTTTCTTCCTCTGAGTCGTTGAACTCATTGTTTTCAACTATCATAAACGAAACTGGTTCTTTAATAAATTTCTTTCCTTCTTTTGTAAGTTTCAGAGTGCCATAATTGTTGACGTCCTTGGTGAGGTAGCCTGCAATCATTGCCTGGTTCAGGACCGCATTCCAGAACGATGGTTCCTTTTCGCTCCCCTCTCCAAACACATCCAGACGATCGTGCTTATGGGCTGTCAACAAATCGTTTTGGTCGTTACCTACAAGCACATCAATGATATAGTCAATCTTGAAGTTCTCCTTAACTGCCTCAACAGTACGCAGAGCCAACAGAAGTTCCTGTTCTGCCTCGATACGCACCTTTGGATGCAGGCAGTTGTCGCAATTTCCGCAGTTGTCCGGTTCATATTCTTCTCCGAAATAATGCAGAAGGAGTTTTCTGCGGCAGACTGACGATTCACAGAAAGTCTGTGTCTCGGCAAGCAGCTGACGGCCTATATCCTGCTCTGCAACCGGTTTGCCCGAAGTGAATTTCTCAAGTCGTTTGAGGTCAGCACGCGAATAGAATGCAATGCAACGTCCTTCACCTCCGTCACGCCCTGCACGTCCTGTCTCCTGGTAATATCCTTCGAGGCTCTTTGGGATGTTGTAATGTATCACGAAACGCACATCGGGCTTGTCGATTCCCATACCAAACGCAATGGTTGCTACAATCACATCGATGCGTTCCATGATAAAGTCGTCCTGGGTGGCACTGCGCAGTGCAGAGTCGAGTCCTGCATGATAAGGCACCGCCTTTATATCGTTAGTTCTCAGAATTTCAGCCAGTTCTTCCACTTTCTTCCGGCTAAGACAATAGATGATGCCACTCTTGCCCGGGTGAGCCTTGATGTACTTGATTATGTCTTTTTCGACATTGTCGGTCTTCTGCCGCACTTCGTAATACAAGTTGGAACGATTGAACGAGGATTTGAAATCGGTGGCATCAGTAATACCAAGGTTCTTCTTGATGTCGCTTCTCACCTTATCAGTAGCAGTGGCAGTGAGGGCAATGATAGGAGCCTTGCCGATATCATTGATTATTGGACGGATGCGTCGGTATTCAGGACGGAAGTCATGTCCCCATTCCGAGATACAGTGAGCCTCGTCGATGGCATAGAACGATATCTTCACGCTCCGGAGAAACTCGACATACTCAGCCTTAATCAGCGATTCGGGTGCCACATAGAGCAGCTTGGTCTGCCCCGACCTGACATCCTCCTTCACTTGATTGATCGTTGCCTTGCTCAGTGATGAGTTTATGAAATGAGCCACATTGTCGTTTCCGCTGATATGCTTTATTGCATCCACCTGATTCTTCATCAAGGCTATCAAGGGCGAAATCACAATAGCCGTACCTTCCATAATAAGGGCAGGGAGCTGGTAGCACAACGACTTCCCTCCTCCTGTCGGCATCAGAACAAAGGTATCTTTCTGTGCCATCAGGTTGTTGATTATCGCTTCCTGGTCTCCCTTGAAGGAATCAAATCCGAAATAATACTTCAAGTAATCCTTGAGTTTACTGTGATTCTCCATGCAATTTATATCATTAGTTATGAATGTAGCTTCAAGTTCTATTTTTATTTTATTCTCTGCTTGACATTATCTGTCCGCCAGCCTTGTCTATCTGGGATTTGGCATACTCCATGTCGATGAAAAGTTTCTTGATACGTTTCGAAGGCGCCTCAAACATCTTGTCAATCATTATAGCCTCCACGATGGATCGTAAGCCACGTGCACCAAGATGGAACTCAACAGCTTTGTCGACAATAAAGTCGAGAACGTCGGGATTGAAGTCGAGGGCGATTCCGTCGAGTTCGAACAGACGCTTGTATTGCTTTATGATTGAGTTCTTGGGCTCGGTGAGGATTTGGCGCAACGCAGCCTTGTCGAGTGGTTCGAGATGTGTGAGGATAGGCAGACGACCAATGATTTCAGGTATGAGTCCGAAAGACTTCAAGTCCATAGGAGCAATGTACTGAATCATGTTCTTGCGGTCAATCTTCGTTGCGTTCTCCACTGCCCCGAAACCTACCACATGGGTATTCAGTCGGTTGGCGATACGCTTTTCTATGCCATCGAAGGCACCTCCGCAGATGAAAAGGATGTTGCGTGTGTCCACCTCGATGAACTTCTGTTCCGGGTGTTTTCTGCCGCCATAAGGAGGCACATTCACCTTTGATCCTTCGAGCAACTTCAACAAACCCTGCTGCACACCTTCACCGCTCACGTCACGGGTAATGGATGGGTTATCGCTCTTGCGTGCTATCTTGTCGATTTCATCAATAAAGACTATTCCACGTTCAGCTGCAGCAACATCATAGTTTGCCACCTGAAGCAGACGTGAGAGAATACTCTCAACATCCTCGCCTACATATCCAGCCTCGGTGAGAACCGTAGCATCCACGATGGTGAATGGAACGACCAAGAGTTTGGCAATGGTGCGCGCAAGAAGAGTCTTGCCAGTACCAGTGCTTCCCACCATTATGATATTTGACTTTTCCAGTTCCACATCGCTGTCACCAATCGACTGGTCAGCATTCTGAAGGCGTTTGTAGTGGTTGTACACTGCCACCGACAGTGCTCTTTTTGCAGCATCCTGTCCGATGACGTACTGGTCAAGATAAGCCTTGATGTCCTTCGGTTTCGGCAGATTGCCGGATGGGAAAGAAGAAAAATCCCTTGCCTTGAGATGTTCAAAGTTATCCATAACTATCTTGTTGGCAGCTCTTGCACACTCATCACAGATGAAGCCACTAACACCTGTTATCAACATATTCACGCTATCTGCGCCACGTCCACAGAAAGAGCATCTGTCCTGTTTCTTTTTTTCTGCCATTAGCCTTTGCGTTTGAGAACTTGGTCAATCATTCCATATTCCTTTGCCTCCTCAGCTGCCATCCAATAGTCACGGTCGGAATCGTTCCATACCTTGTCGAATGACTGGTGAGAGTGTTCTGCAATAATAGAATACAGTTCCTTCTTCAACTTCTGTATCTCGCGTGCAGTGATTTCGATATCACTTGCCTGACCCTGTGCACCGCCCATCGGCTGGTGAATCATGATGCGGCTATGGGGCAATGCGCGTCTTTTCCCTTCTGCTCCTGCTACAAGCAGTACGGCAGCCATTGACGCAGCCATACCTGTGCAGATGGTCTCTATGTCGCTGTTGACAAACTGCATAGTGTCGTAGATACCCAAACCTGCATACACGCTTCCTCCCGGTGAGTTGAAGTAAATACTTATGTCCTTGCCTGAATCCACTGAATCGAGATAGAGCAACTGAGCCTGCAGCACGTTTGCAGTGTAGTCGTTTATTTCTGTGCCAAGGAAAATCACACGGTCCATCATCAGACGAGAGAACACGTCCAACTGAGTGACGTTGAGCTGACGCTCTTCAAGTATGTAAGGATTGAGGTAACCTGCCTGTGCTTTTACCACATCATCAAACACTTGACTGTTGACACCTATTTTCTTTGTCGCGAACTTTCTGAAATCATCAATCATATCAATATTCATCATTTGTATTATTATCTTTCGTTATTTGTTTCTATGAGCAAAGTTATATAAAAATCTTGAACCGCCAAACTTTTTCATCTACTATTTATACAATTTCGCAGACTTAGTCTCTTTAGATGCTGCCTCAGCCAATTCACGTGGTGATATTTTCACTGGTTCCACCATGAATTCAGCCACATTGAAACTCTTCATGAATTTCTTGTTGTACAATGGAGACTCCTGGGGCAAGGCAAAGGCTTTACAGTCCTTTCCGTTCTTGTCGAAGTAGCCGATGTAGAGACGTGTGAAGTTGCCGTCTTCCCTCCGTGTACTGAACACAATCCAACGTCCGTTGCTGCTCCAGGCATGGAAACTGTCGGCTTTATTGCTGTTCATAGCCTTCAACGGACGCACGTCATAGGTCTTCAAATCCTGTACATACAAGTCGCTCGACACGTGATGTACATTGAAATATCCATAGTCCGACATAGAGAACAGCAGGTAGCGTCCGTCGGGACTGATTCTTGGTTGGGATGCGCTCTTGCTTTTCTCGCTTGCCTTGAACACGGTATCAGGTTCGCCCAACTTGCGGGTCTTGTAGTCGTAGGACTGACGGATCAAGTCGTAGTAGAGCTTGTCGTAGTGGTTTCCCATCTCGAAATGGTGCTTCTTACCCTCTATCGGGAAATAGGCTGAGCAATAGTACAGGGTCTTGCCGTCCGGAGACCATGAAGGGTATGTTTCATAAGAGTCACTGGTTTTCTGCACAATCTGCACATCATTAGTATCAACATAATAGAGAATAAGGTCGCTCAAAGTATCCATCACCTCTATCTTGTGGTCCGTATCCTTAATGAGGAAAGCCTGCACCGTATTATTGACCGAATATGCAATCACCGGATCAGTAGGATGCCAAGCGGGATAAACGCCGGACGCAATAGTGGAATCAGTCTTCATGTTGAATTTCTCTGCCTTGCCGTCCTTCACAATGATGGTACCGCCCTTGTACTGGCGTATATGGAACTGCAGATTGTCTGTGTGATAGTTCTGGCATGCGTGGCAATTGATACACTGGTACTCCGACGACATGTCCACACCAGAAAGCATCTTGTTGGAGAAGATTATCGACTCGTCAAAATTGGTGAGGTTACGCTGGTTGAGGGTCAGGTCATTGTAGTTCTGATAACCCGGCTCGATGTATCTGTAGGAAATATACTCATCGATCGGGTCCTCAGCCACAGAGATTGTAAATGGCTTGTACTTCTCCCACCGTCCTTGTTTCTTGACATAGACTGTGATCGTCAGGTCCTTCCCTTTGTTCTTACCAAGCAATGTATGCCAGTCGTCCTCGTCGAACTGTGCATTCTGCCCACCTGCCACCAGTTGGTTTCCGTTTTTATCCTCGACAACTGAGACATAGTCTTCAGCATCATCATCGTTCACATGGAAATTCAGCGGTGCTATATTATAAGGTATAGTCACCTCCGTATAGTCGGGGAACACAGAAACAGACTTGTGGTTGTCGGCTGCATCCTTTGGAACACTCGTGCTGCATGCCGCAAACAGAGCGATGACAGCAATCAGAGCGCTACTTATTGTCAGGTATCTTCTCATGCTATTTTCTTTTTCAAATATCATACTTTATCAATCATACATTATACTCTGGCGTCCTTCATAGAAATAATAGGTCCAGTATGTTCCAGGGCAGAGAGTCCTCAGTGTCTCCACATCCATTTGGTTGGGTTGTGTACACAGGCGGGTCAGCAAATCCAAATTGCGTTCGAACTGCTGGCAGACCAATCCGTCCTCGCCCACCATTTTCCTTATCTGGGCAAGCAATCTCGGGTTGTTACGTTTCAAGGCAAAAAGCAAGGCAGCCTCCTGCACATGTTTCTCCAATACCCCATCCGGGTTTGACTTCACCCGTGCAAGCGTCATTTTCCAGAAGACTTCTTCGTTGAAAGACAACAAAGCTGCAGCCGTACTCAAAATTGAACGTTCGTGAGTATTGATGAACAAATTACAAAAGTGCTTGACAAGCATATACTCGCAAGAGGGAGTGTTGTCCAATGCTCCTCGCGGAACGACAACCACCTGCACATGGTGCTTATAGATGGAATCCGCACGAAGGACTTTCGGGTCGAGCAACCTGCGCTGTGCTTTGGCCCAATCCTTATAGAATAAGGTGTTCTCGAGTTTTGACAGGTACTTGTCTGCCGGAACAACTTCACCATTATAGATGAAGTCCTTCGCCATGATGCGCGAATCCAAGTACGTTGGTTTATACTTGACACTGCGCTCCATTGCCCAACGATAGGAGAAATTCCAGAATGTGTACTGTTCAAATACCCTCGGACCTACCATCAACGTACCCATATGGTCACTCTTCGAATTGATGGTGTCCGACGCCCAAGTGTACTGGAACATCTTGTCGAGCAATTCATTCCGCTTATAGAGTTCAAGATTGCGATACAGGATAATCGGTCGAATCGGGTGTTCCTGCGCTATGCACAGTTCCAGCACCTTGTCTGTGTCTCCCGCATCGTAAGCATGTTCCACAGCTATCAATGTATGGAAATTAGAGTCCTTATTGGCATAGACTGGGACGCAGACCATTGCTGCAATCGCACATACTGCAGACAAGGCAATGCCCATATTTTCCTTCATCATTCCCAGCCAACGTCCGCAAGCAGACAAGAACAACATCACGAGCACTGAAAGGTAAAGTGGGAAAGTCTGACTGGAATCATTGGCGAAATCAAAGTACGGCAAGCCTGCTACGAGCAGGTATCTTGTGTTGAACACGTCAAAGAACAGACGTACTTCAATCGTCGGTACAAAGATGATGAACACGACTGTTGCTATCGTCAATATCCAATTCAAGCGTTTCAGCACAAAAGCATCCATAAACATAGCCTCCACTGCTACCAGCAGTGAGAAACAACCCAACAGCGGATAGAGGACAATGACTGTCACCGCACTCCACACATATCTCGTAATGATGTTGTTCATTTTTACATAAAGTCCGAGCCATGCTATCTGCAGCAACAGTCCTACTTCAGTAGAAAACAGGTTTCCATACTGGCGCATGCTGAATATGCCATAGTCCCATCGGGATATGTAGACCATTATCAGCAAAGCAGGAATCAGCGAAAGGCAATAGGCATGCTTCGGCAACTTGAATGCCCATGACGTAAGAATTGCCAAAGCGGTCAGCAATACGACGAACAGAGATATGGCCAGCATCGGATAGTAGGCAAACTGAGTGAGAAAACTGCCTGCATACTGAGCGATGAATCCTGGATTCTGCGCAATCCTATTGAAATGGAACTCATCGTACACAAACATATCCTGGCTCTGTGCCACAAAGAACAAGTCCTGTGACGTAACAGTCAGATACACAAATGCGAACAGAGCCAACAACACGAATGGCAGATAGCTGTATATTAGTTTCTTCATATTTGTAAGCATTAATCATTGTCAAAGTTACAACTTTACTCCGAATTATCCAAATAAATCAAGGCTGTTTCTACAAATTTCATGTCAAAGAGCATGCTATACCACCTCTAGTTGACTATTGAGCCATACGCTCATTAAACGATTAGCATTGAATCTCTTGCAAATGGTCCCAAAACAGCGAAAGGCGGAAGATATATATCCACCGCCTTTCTGTTATCAAATATATTAGAGTATAATCTAATGTATGTCGGAATTATTCCTCAAACAACTTATTGAAGTCCTCAGGAGTAACACTCTTCTCGTCCAGAGAAACCTGGTCTTTCAAGACTGCAGCAAGTTTCACCTCAATGCAACGGTCGATGATATTGTCGACGGTTTCACGGTTCTTCATCATTTCCTTCACTGAACCATCAAGGTATGAATCAGGAACATTGAGCATTCCATATTGAGCGAACTGCATACGAGTAATATCCTTACCCATTTCGATAATGTCCGCTTCATTTACCTTGACTTCATTCTTCTCAACAAGTTGCTCCTTGATGAGATGCCATGTGAGTTCCTCGATGCTCTTGTCATAGTTCTCTTCCAGCTTCTTCTCATCACCCTTCAGATTGTTGAGCATAATCTTCTTCAGTTTTTCATTCGGGAAAGTGAGTTTACCAATCTTTTCAGTGATGTACTTGCGGACATCGATGATGAAACGATAGTCTGAATCCTTCTTGAACTGCCCTTCAATTGCTTCTTTGATCTTTGCAGTGAACTCTTCGGCAGTCTTCACGCTTCCATCCGGATATACCTGATTGAACAGTTTCTCATCCAACTCTCCAAGAACGAAACGAGTGATCTCAGTTACCTTGAAGTTGAAGTCGCCCTTATGTTCAGCAACGTTCTCCTTCTCAATCTTCAGCAATGAAGCGAGTTCACTTTCGCTGTTGTCGTATGCAACTGACGGGTTGAACTTTACAGTGTCGTCAACCTTCACGTTTGCAAAGAGAGCCTTCTGTTCTTCGTTCTTGAAGTACTTCGGAAGCATTACTGTTCCCTCTTCTGAGATGGCTTCCTCCTTGTCCAACTCTGTGATGACACCTTTCAGCATATCATTGTCCTGGTAAGAGTCTACCTTCTCGTAGCTTCCGCCACGCTGACGGTACATCTCAATCTGCTTGTTCACCAGTTCGTCACTGACAACGACATTATAGTAAGCAACCTTGTCTTCCTTTGAGAGGTTGGCATCGAATGCCGGAGCAAGGGCAAGTTCGAATTTGAAAGTGAATGTGCCACCATCAACAAGTTCAATAGAGTTGTTCTCTTCTGTTGAAAGAGGCTCACCAAGCATGTTCACCTTGTTATCACGGATATAGTCATAGAGGCTACTCTGAAGCAGTTTGTTTACTTCCTCAGCCAAGATTGATGTTCCGTACTGTTTCTTGATCAATCCCTCAGGAACCATACCCTTACGGAAACCAGGCATGTTGGCTTTCTTCCTGAAATCCTTAATAGCCTTCTTTACCTTTTCTTCATAGTCAGCAGGTGCGATTTCTGCTGTAATGACGGCATTAACCGCATCAACGTTTTCTAATGTAATATTCATCTTATGTGTAGTTTACTTATTACTATTCTGATTGAGACTGCAAAGTTACAAATTAAATATGATATAGCCGTAAGAATTACATTTTTTGTTTCTTTGCTTCGTCGTGTGCGAGCTTTACTTGCCTCAAAATGTCGGAAGCGAAGATGAAATCGTCAAGCCGTTTGTTGTCGGCATCCATGATTTTCTTGTTCGACCCCTGCCATTCTGCACGTCCCTCACAAATGAAGATTATGTTCTCGCCGATGCCCATCACCGAATTCATGTCGTGGGTGTTGACCACAGTGGTTATGTTGTCTTCATGCGTAATTCCACGAATCAGTTCATCGATGACCAGACTGGTCTTTGGGTCCAAACCCGAGTTGGGTTCATCACAGAACAAATACTTCGGTCCAAGTGCAATGGCACGAGCGATAGCCACACGTTTCTGCATACCTCCACTCAGTTCCTTTGGGAACTTGTTGCCTGTTCCGGAGAGATTCACACGGCTCAGGCATTCTTCTGCACGCTTCACCCGATCCTCATAAGGTTTGTCGCTGAACATATTGAGAGGAAACATCACATTGTCGAGCACCGACATTGAGTCGAAGAGGGCTGCACTTTGGAAAATCATACCCATCTCACGTCGCAACAGACTTTTCTCCTTCTTGCTCATGTGAACAAAATCGTAGTCATCATAGAAGATGTCGCCACTATCGGGAGTCAACAATCCAACCAGATTGTTCATGAATACAGTCTTGCCCGAGCCGCTCTGTCCTATTATCAGATTGACCCGTCCACTGTCGAACTCAGCATTGATGTCTTGCAGCACTGTCCTGCCATCAAACGACTTATACAAATGGTTTACTTTTATCATGTCAAGATCTGTGTTAAGAATATGTCGGAAAAAAGAATGAGTATGCTGCTTAATACCACTGCATCCGTGCTTGCCTTACCTACTTCAACAGATCCACCTGAAACGGTATAGCCCTTGTAGGAAGATACAGTAGTTATGATGAAAGCATAGACAACAGCCTTGATGATGCCACACCAGAAGAACCACTGATTGAACTGATATCTGAAACCCTCAGTCAGTTCTGCCACAGTGGTCGTGCCCATCAATGAAGTGCAGTAAGCCCCAACGATACCCGATACCACACTGAAGGTGACAAGCACTGGCATGATGGTCATCAGTCCCACAACCTTAGGCAAAATCAAGTAGTTGGCAGAATTGACCCCCATAATCTCCAAAGCATCAATCTGCTGTGTGATGCGCATTGTGCCCAGTTCCGATGCGATATTCGACCCGACCTTTCCCGCCAGTATCAGACACATGATCGAAGAAGAGAATTCGAGCAACATAATCTCACGCGTAGTGTATCCTACTACCATGCGCGGCATCCATGGGCTCTGAATATTAAGCTTTATCTGCAGACAGATTACGGCACCAATGAAGAATGAAATTATCAGCACAATACCGATTGAGTTGTATCCAAGCTGGAACATCTCTGTCACATATTGCCTGAAGAACATTCTCCAACGATCGGGATGCGTATGGACGCGGCCCATGAGCTGTACGTAACGGCCCAAATCTGTTAATGCACCTGTTAATGATAACATAAACCTTTTTTTGACTTGCAAATTTACTGAAAAATGAAGAAATCAAGAGCTTCATCGCGTTTTATTTCGCTCTTATCTCCATAAATCAGCAAACAATTAGTAATTTTGCAACCGCAAAGTAAGATTAAGCATGGCAGAAACAAACAACAATGTCAACACATCACGCATAGTAAATGCAGGAGATGCCGAGATTCCAGAATACTCAGACGACAAGATGACCTTGTACACCCGTAACCTTGTCAAGACTTACGGAAAACGTACGGTAGTCAACGATGTATCCATAAATGTACGCCAAGGGGAAATCGTAGGACTTCTCGGACCAAACGGTGCAGGAAAGACCACATCCTTTTACATGACGACAGGGCTAGTTGTACCAAACTCAGGAAGAGTATTTCTCAACGACCTTGAGATAACAAAGTTTCCGGTTGCACAGCGTGCACGCAAAGGTGTAGGCTATCTTGCACAAGAGGCATCCGTATTCAGGACAATGAGCGTGGAGGACAACATCATGACCGTGCTTGAGATGACAGGAAAACCAAGGGACTACCAACGGGAGAAACTGGAAAGTCTGCTTGACGAGTTCCGTCTGCAAAAAGTACGCAAGAACAATGGTAATCAGCTGTCGGGAGGCGAACGCAGACGATGTGAGATTGCCCGATGCCTTGCCATTGACCCAAAGTTCATCATGCTTGACGAACCTTTTGCCGGAGTCGACCCTATCGCTGTGGAAGATATCCAGTATATTGTATGGAAACTGAAGGATCGTAATATCGGAATCCTGATAACCGACCACAACGTACAGGAAACGCTCTGTATCACCGACCGTGCTTATCTTCTGTTCGAAGGACGCATTTTGTTCAAAGGAACACCGCAGGAACTGGCAAAGAACCAAATCGTGCGAGACAAGTACCTTGGATCAAACTTTGAACTCCGCCCCAAGAACTTCCAGGTAATCGAGGAAAAGAAACTGAGGGAAGCCGAAGAAGAGCAAGGGTTATAGTCATCTGTCACTGCAAGAAGAATAACCTTGCTTTGTCAATCATAAGCAAGACAGAAAGACCTTCTCATCACACAACTCGCCCACTGCTGGACTGTGGGTAATCATAATCATTGTCTTCGTTGAGTATTGCGAGAACAACCGTTGGCACAGTTCACGTGTTGTCTGTTCATCAAGAGCGCTACTTATCTCATCCAGCAGTAGAACTGTACCCGGACGGAGCAATCCACGTGCAATCGCAATGCGCTGTGCCTGTCCTTCGCTCAGTCCAATTCCGCGCTCACCCACTTCCGTATCAAGTCCATTAGGTAGTTCCATAACAAAATCAGCACATGCCACATGAAGGACATTCCGCATCTCGTCATCAGTAGCATAGGGTTTGGCAAGCAAAAGATTATCGCGTATAGTGCCACTCATCAGCGTATTGCCCTGTGGGACAAACACAAAGTCTGCGCGAGTGTCAGCGGAAACTGCAACCAGTTTGCCGTCAACTCCGCACAAGCGGATTCGTCCATCTACTGGTTGTATAAGTCCGAGCATCAGGCGGAACAAGGTAGTCTTGCCAATACCTGTCTCACCCATAATCGCAGTCTTTGACCCAGGAGCGAATCGATGGGTAAATTCCTTCAGCACAGCTTTGTCGCCCTTAGCATAACTAAAACTCACATTGTCGAACACCACTCCTTGAGTTCCCTTATGCACCTCAGCATCTTTCTTACATTCTTGACCGCCGGCCGTTTCCAACTCATTCAAGCGGTCAATACTTGCTGTGGCATGTATTACCCCTGGCACAAGGTTCAGCAATTGTAATATCGGGTTCTGAATCATTCCCACCAGCTGGAGGAACGAAGTCATGACACCAAACGTTATCGTGCCATTGCGCAAGCCTATTCCTCCCCAGACGAAAGCCAACAAGTAGCCCAAGCCGAACACAAGTCCCAAAGCCATACGAGTGACGACTGTGAACCGTGTGCGTCGCATTATGTTCGACTGCAAATGCTGCTGCATCGTTTCAAGCCGTCCGCTCACCTGCTGTTCACTGCCCAGCGAACGCAGGACAGCATTATATTCCATGCCTTCCTGCACATGCATCTGTATGCGGCTTTCATCTTCCCGTATATCAAGCGTCATCTGACGCAATTTGCGTGCAACCAACTTTGCAAACGCTACAACTACAGGAGTCAACAGCAACAATGCCCATGCCAGACGAGCATCGAACCATCGCATAAGGAGAAATGCACCACACAACTGTACAACCGTCACCACCATCTGAGGAATGCTTGAAGCAGAGGTGGTCGTTACAGTTTCTATATCCTTCGACATTCTCGATGTCACATCTCCGGAATGCAGTTCATGTTCCGTGAAGAGTTGTCGGCGGAACAGACTTCCGAATATTCTCTGACGTATCTCGTTCGTCTGCCGTATAGTTGCTTTCATCGTCAGATAATAGTAAATCTGACGAAGCACTGTTATACACACAACCACAGACACCAGACATATAATCATACGAATCACATCTGATGAAGAGGCCGTGTGGATAGTCTCGTCAATGAACTGACGGCAAAGCCATACCATCAGAATACCCAAGGCTACCCGAAGCACGCCCGAGACAATACGCACAAAAATGTTAAGGCGAATGCCACGGGTATTGTGTATAATCCAGCGTACGTAGTTCATTCCAGCACTCCGACCTTCTGCCATTCGTCGACCATCTTTGCGACGTCGGCTTTTGCCTTTGCAGCATCCACCTCATACTCTTCGCAAAGTGAATCTGTAAGGGAATCCACCGTGAAATTGCCTTGAGCGACAGCACTTTTCCAAAGGAAAGCACCTGTATCGTTAAGGCTTAACAGTTTTCCAAAATCAAGGGCATCAAGTCCTTCACCAACAATTACCTGTACGCCGCATACATCACGAAGTACGAATCCATTCTTTATCTTCATGTCTTTATATTTTACTTTATCCTTCAATACACTACCCTTCTGTAAATTGCCAATATCCAACGTCTTATCGGACGGAGCCTGTACCACACACGAGCTGCAGACATGCTTCGCTCCGACTGGAGAGGACGGCGTCTGCCATCTTTCCCGACAACGTATGTAGCAACAGCCTTCACATCTGCAATAGAGCAATGTTCCACTCCTTTCAGGTTTCCGTCGCCCATCAGCACTACATTATTTCCACTGATGCTTATTATCCGGTGAACCACATAGTGGGAATTCTCGACCCATGCCAGTACGATATATCCGACCTTCAAATCATTGGGACGTGAAAGGACAACACTTTCCTTACCTCCGATTATGAAAGGAAGCATGCTGTAACCTTTCACAGGGAATGTGACAGCTACGCCATCGTCCACAAGTTTTATTGCCTCTTCTAAGATTTGCTTGTCCGTCATTGCTTTGGGCTAAATCTGAAAATCACCTCATTTTATCGTTTCGTAGCTCAAACGTGCGGCAGCCTCATCCGGCAGACACTCCAAGAACCACACACGCGCTTTCATTGCCAGTGCATTCTCGGTTTCATGCAGTCCGTCCGCCATCTTTGAATCCCAGCGTTTGCCTGATATACTCGGCAAAACGGCTGCATACGCAGCAACACCTTCAAGACGCTTTATCTTATTGTAAGGAGCCTGTGATAACAGCACAATACCTCCAAGAGGAGCTGAGACATTGCGGTAGCACGGAGTTTTTCCGCTCCAAGGACTTCCATAAACCATCACGTCTTCATCGGTGACTCTGACCACAGGATTGTCATCATTCATCAGAGCAGAGCCTTCCACACACTTCAGCCACAGACGTGCGTGAGTGCTCTTGCCAGTACCACTCTTGCCAAGGAACATATAGCCCTTGCCATCCTTGCTTACGACTGCCGAATGAAACAAAGCTGTTCCCTTGCATGATGTTGCAAGAGCATAGAGAATCATAAGGGAATTATCGATGGCAAGTTTGTTTTCAGTATCCGACAAAATCAATTGTGCATTTCCATAATCGGGTTCACAGACAAGGAATCCTGCAGTTTTGTTCAACACCGTGAACTCAAAGACTGGCTTTCCGTCCTTATTTCCACAGATTATCTCACGTTCCTCTTCTTCCTGACGTCTCTCCTCGGTATAGTCCATCATAGAGCCGTTCCCGACTGTCAGAGTGAACACAGTCTCTGCTTCTCCACAGACATCTCCGCAGACAAAAGGTTCATAATTCTTCATGAGAGGAGTCAAGTCCTCATCGGCAGACACGCTGAACACATGTCCTCCGACTTTATAACATGTAGTTTTCATTCTATCCAACTGCAAATCCATATGCTATCCAATCTGATTTTTACGCATAAACGGAGACTACTGCCATCATTCGCTGATGCATAATCTCCATTCGCCATTTATTCTTCGCACGTTACTTACACATCTCATCTTAGTTCCGTCGTTGAACTTAAGTGAATAACTTACACAATAGAGAGAATCGGTCTCTTTGTTTGAGCTGATTGGTTCAATGCCCTTCAACCCTCCCCTACTGCTTACGTCATCAACATACCGGTTAAGGACAAGCCGAAGCAACATGACCTTGGTCGAATCCATCGGTTCTCCGAAATCAGAATGACTGATATACGAATTCACGTTCCCCGAATACAATGCAGTCAGAGCATCGGTCACGACATTGCTTGCCTGCTCGGCTGACGTCGGACCATCATCTCCGCACGACACGGATACGAGACTGCAAACCGCAATCATAAGAGCTATCAGATTACGCATCATTTCTGTCGGATGAATATATTGATTGGAGTTCCGCAGAAGTTCCAGTGTTCACGTATCTGATTTTCAAGGAATCTTCTGTATGGTTCCTTCACATACTGAGGCAAGTTGGCATAGAATACGAACGAAGGTACGTAGGTTGCCGGGAGTTGCATGCAATATTTGATTTTTATGTACTTGCCCTTGATTGATGGTGGCGGTGTAGCCTCAATAATAGGCAACATCACTTCATTCAGTTTGTGGGTTGACACCTTGTTCACCCTGTTGTTGTAAGTGTTCTTTGCTTCCTCCAACACCTTATATATTCGTTGCTTGGTCAGAGCCGAAGCGAAGATTATCTGGAAATCAGTGAACGGAGCAAAACGCTGGTGAATTGTATTTTCAAAATGCTTGATTGCTTCCTGACTCTTGTCTTCTGCCAAATCCCATTTGTTGACAACTACCACCAGTCCTTTCTGGTTTTTCTGTATCACCTGGAAGATATTGACATCCTGCATCTCAATTCCTCGTGTGGCGTCAATCATAAGCACGCACACATCGGAGTTCTCAATAGCACGGATGGAACGCATCACTGAATAGAACTCAAGGTCTTCGTTCACTTTCTTCTTTCTGCGTATACCTGCAGTATCGACCAGATAGAAGTCGAAGCCGAACTTATCGTACTTCGTATAGATTGAGTCGCGTGTAGTGCCAGCAATGTCGGTCACCACATTACGGCTGTCGTCGAGGAATGCATTGATGATAGAAGACTTGCCTACGTTAGGACGACCAACCACTGCAATACGCGGAATGTCTTCCTCGATTACGTCAGACATCTCCTTTGTGAACTTGCTTACGACCAAGTCCAGCAAATCTCCGGTTCCGCTGCCTGTTGCCGCAGAAATGCAAATCGGATCTCCCAATCCAAGGGCATAGAACTCAGCGCTATTGTACTGCAGTTCATTGGAATCAGTCTTGTTACAGCACAAGATGGTAGGAATTTTCACACGGCGAAGTATGTCGGCTACCTCCATGTCCAAGTCGGTCACGCCATTCTGTACATCCACCATGAAAAGGATCACGTCACACTCCTCTATCGCAATCAATACTTGCTTGCGTATTTCCTCTTCGAACACATCTTCCGAATTGACAACCCATCCGCCTGTGTCGACAACGGAAAACTCTTTGTTTCCCCATTCACATTTTCCATACTGGCGGTCGCGTGTCGTACCCGACTCGTCACTGACTATTGCGTGACGTGTCTGTGTCAAACGGTTAAACAAAGTAGACTTGCCCACATTCGGGCGACCAACTATAGCTACAAGATTTGCCATTTACTGATTTTTTGTTTAAGTCCTGCATGATTGTCATCTGTCGACAACCCCTGCAAGGCATGATTACTCCTTTTTTGTTAGTTAGGATTATACTCGAATTTGTTACTTAGGATTATATCCGAATAAATCCAATTCTCTGTCTGAGTCTCTCCAGTCTTTGTCGACCTTCACGTACACTTCCAGATAGATATGCTTGTCGAAGAATCTCTCGAGCGACTTGCGCGCTTCCGTTGCCACCTTCTTGAGGGCTTTTCCCTGGTGACCTATGATGATTCCTTTCTGACTGTCGTGGTTCACATATATCACGGCATTGATGCGTATTATCTTCGGTTCTTCCTTGAAACTCTCCACGCCCACTTCCACTGAGTACGGGATTTCCTTGTCGTAATACAGGAGAATCTTCTCGCGGATTATCTCGCTCACAAAGAAGCGCGCCGGTTTGTCGGTCAACTGGTCCTTGTCGAAATAAGCAGGGCATTCAGGCAACAATTCCTTTATCCGCTTCATGACTACATCCACATTGAACTTTGCAATTGCCGAGACAGGAATTATCTCTGCCTTTGGCAATATGGCATGCAGTTCCTCAACCCGTTCAATCAGTTTTTCCTGGTTGGTCAAATCAATTTTGTTGACCAGCAAGATGACTGGGATGTCCAGCCTATTCACTTTCTGTAGGAAATCGCAGTTCTTGTTAATCTTCTCTATCGGGTCAGTCACATAAAGCAGGACATCAGCATCCTCAAGTGCGCTTTCTGAGAAAGCGAGCATTGATTCCTGGAGTTTATAACTTGGTTTGAGCACGCCAGGAGTGTCGCTGAACACAATCTGCACATCTTCATCGTTGATGATGCCCATGATTCTGTGGCGTGTAGTCTGAGCCTTGAACGTGGCAATTGAAATTCTCTCACCCACGAACAGATTCATCAGCGTGGATTTTCCCACGTTTGGATTGCCTACGATATTTACGAAACCGGATTTATGCATATACAGTCAAAGCGAATAGAGTCAAAGCGAAAAAAAACGCATCGTATTTGAATGCGATGCGTTTGTTATTTTGAAGTTTAGATTGCTTCTTCCTTAACAATTGCAACCTTTCCTCTGTAATATCCACAAGCAGGGCAAACTGTGTGATATACATAATATTCGCCGCAATTTGGGCAAATTGCCAATGTTGGAGCAACCGCTCCGTCGTGGGTTCTTCTCTTACGACCCCTTGTCTTTGATTGTCTTCTTTTCGGATGTGCCATAGTTCTTTCCTATTTTTAATTTGTATTTCTATTGTTCTTCCTCATCACTGTCTTCGCCGCTTCGGGCAGAAAGATGCTCCTCGAGGGTTGCAATCATAGCTTCGTCACAGTTCCCAGGTTCATGAACGAGCTTCAAAGGCAGGCTGAGTGCTATAAACTCATATATAATTTGTGAGAGATCCATCATCCCGTCTTTTTCGGGAACAACAACCACATCACCGTCGTCGGCATACTCATCTCCCAGCATGACTGATATTTCGTCTTCAGTGTCGACCGAAACCTCGACATCTGCCAGACATCTGTCACACGGAGCATAGACCACCCCGACTGAATGAATCAGAAAACGAAATCTTGTATCAGCATTTCCAGTCACATGTACTGTTGTATGCAGCTGCCCATGCCTCACCAGTCCATCTATCGAATCGAAGAAGGAATCACCTATCGTGTATTCAATGTCCAAACCATCGAGACCACGACCCAGCAAATCTATTTTAAATTCGTTCTTCTCCATTTGGGGTGCAAAGATAGAGTTTTTTTTATTACCGGCAAAATTTTTCTTCATCAACTTGCATCTAACGAGCTCAAAAAAGTGGTCTATGCCCTATTATTTACACAAACAGACCCCACAAATCCGACATCGACACACTTTCCTTATCATCGAGCGTTCACTGCTTTATTCGTTATCAACGTTTGCTCTTCATTGAGCGTTAGCTGTTTTTCGCGTCACCGACCATTCCTCCTCATTGAGCATTCGCTGTTTTACTCTGCCCTTGAGCGTTCGCCGCTTTTCTCGTCATCAGCCTTTCTCTACAAATCCTTGTTTGGATACATACTTTCCCACCATGAGCTGTCGTCCTGCAAATATTTTGCGAACCATGCAAAGATAGTGTTTTGCCATTTGATGCGTTTCTGATAGTCGAGGATGTGATGATCCTGGTCTTTCACCAGCACCATCGCAGTCTCGCGACCAAGGAGTTTCAAAGCTGTATACATCTGAATACTCTCTCCCACCGGCACATTGGTGTCGGCATCTCCATGGAGGAAGAGTAACGGAGTATGGATTTTATCGGCATTGAACAACGGACTCTGATCAACGTACAGATGTTTGTTGGTCCACGGATATTGGTTTGCCATGCTCACCTCACTATAGCTGTAGCCCCAATAGCCTTCACCCCAGTAACTGGTGTGGTCGCTGATTCCTGCGTGTGAGATGGCAGCGGCAAAGATGTCGGTCACTGTCTGCAGGTATTGGGTCATGAAACCTCCATAACTTGCACCTATGCAACCTATTTTTTTGTCGTTTACAAACTGATATTCGCTGCAGAACTGCTTTGTTCCTTCTATGATATCTTCCGCCACGCCCTCACCTGCGGTATCCACATGGCGAGCCGACCATTTCTGTCCAAAGCCAGTGGCTCCCGACGGATTGATGATGAGCACCACATAGCCAAGCGAAGCATAGGCATGATGCGGGTAGCGGCTCTCGAAGTAACGGCTTGTAGGGCTGCAACCGCCGTAGTAGTTGACAATCATCGGATATTTCTTCGAAGCATCAAAGTCTGCAGGCAGATAATAGCGGGCATATACTGTGTCGCCACGAGAGTTAACGAAGGTCCAAGCCTTACACTCGCCCAGTTTCACGTTTTTCAGTGTCTGGTTGCTGAGATCCCCCCTCATTTCCTCCTTCAACGATTTCAGATTCAGTGTGTAAAGGCGGTCGCTGTTTGAAGCGCTGCATCCACAATATGCCATGAGCGGAGCATTGTCGGCAAGCGAGATGCTCGTGACGAGTTCCTCCGTGCATTTCAGTTTCTTGATGTCGAAAGTCTTTGGGTTCAGACGGAACAGATTCAGTGAATCATGGTCTTCGGCAGTAAAATAGATTTGTCCGTCTGCCTTGCTCCACTTAATGGAAGAGACTGAAGGATTGAAATATTTTGTGAGAGGAATGATGCTTGCGCCTTTCATCTTGCTGCCAGTGCTTTCATTCTTACTGCTAGCGCTCTCGCTCTTATTACCTGCGATTCCATTCTTATTCCCAGCACCTTCATTCTTATTGCCCGTTCCTTCTTTATAAAGATAGAGTTGCTTGTCAATCATGCTCGGGATTTGGCCTTCGTCCACGTTCTTGCCAATTCCACCCAGACATTCGGGTGAACCCGTCACAAGTATCTCCGAGGCATTTGTCGGTGAGAACATTGCCGCATCAATGAATCCGTCCTTTTCAATCAGGAGGTCGCATTTCATTGCCTGCAAGTCCATCTTGTAGATTGAGAACACTGTAGTGGGACGTGCTTCGAGATGGGCTTCGGACTTCATGAACAGCAGATATTTGCCGTCTGCCGAGATGTCCTGAAGTATTATGTTATGATGACCGAACGTAAGAGGTTGCATCACGCCAGTCTGCAGGTCGTAGATTGCAAGGTTGTTGCGCGAGCGCCATCCAGGCTGTCGGTCGTCGGGTGCAATAACCTCATAGACATTCGCATCTTCCTTCGGACCTTCACTTATCACGTTGAACACTAGGAAAGTCTCAGTAGGACTCATCGTGAACGAACCCTGCGGAAGGTTCTTTGCCATAATAGTCTGTGCGCCAGTAAGTGGGTCGACAGTCACGAGTTCCCGTCCGTCAACTCCCTCACGTACAAAGTAATATTTGTTGGTACGCGGCATCCAGTGCAAAGTTACAGTCTGCTCGTTCAGCACTTTTCCCGTTGCCAGTTCAATCACCTTATGACGTTGTGAAGTTTTTCCTCCCTGCTTGGTTGTCTGATAGCCCACAATCATGTATTTTCCATTTGCTGACAAGGCAGCACGGGTGAAGTGTGTGCCATGAATCACATCGGAGAAATTGTATTTGTGCGTGTCGGTTGCGTTGCCAATGCTCAGTGCGTCATCGTCGTCACATTCCACGCTCACCTTGGCTGATTCTGCTTTCCCGGCAGACGACAAATATTTTATCACGACCTGATGCGACGAAGGCTGAAGAGTGACGTAGCCAGCCATCGTCTTCTTGCCGTCGACGAAAATCTGATAGTTTTTCAGACCCTCCACTGAGATGGTGGCACTGGTGAAGCGCGAGTTGTCGATATTGAAACCAATCAAGTGGAGAGCACTACCGTCGCTGCCTGGCATTGTTCCAACCTTGATTTCCTTGCCGTTGTCCACCTTGCTCAGGTCGACTGCACAGTCCAGAATATCTGTTTCGGAGAAAGCACGTGAGTTCACGTCGGTGCTGTCCGCAAGGAACGGTGTCCGGACCTCGAACGGACCGGCATATCTGAAAGTTGTCACATCGATAGTGTCTGCCTGTGCCATCATTGGCAGCAGACACACGCTCGCATGAATTATTCGTCTTATATTCATATTTCGTTTACTATATTCTAGTCCAATATCTATGTTTTTTCCTTTCTTCTACTACAAAGCTTTCTTTCTCTAACTGGGGGCAAAAAATTTCTCTGACTAGGAAAAATTATTTTTCTGACTAGGAAAAAAATTTTCTCTGACCAGGAAAATTTCAAGTCCCTTTTTCAACCTCTTGTTGCCGTTATCAGCTGTCGCAGTTTTTGGTTGAGCTCATCGCTATTAAAAAGTCTTTCCAAAGTGAGATGCATGCGGTAGCGCCAGTAGTGGCGTGGGTTGGCTGGGATGTTGATTCTCTCGTCGGCAGCCACCGGATAGCGCAGATTCTCGTCTGTGGCAAGCCAGTCTTGCAGTGTCAGGATGCAGAGCACTGAAGGACACTCAAGGTGGCGGCGTATGATTTCTTCGCAGAGCCATCCCGGAACCTCGTCCGGCGCTTTGCCTTCCATGTGCAGACTGTTGTTGTAGTAGCGCTGTGCCCGCTGACGATCTTCTTCCCACCAACCGCGCAGCGTGGGTGTGTCGTGTGAGGAAATGGTGCAGACTGACAGTGAAGGATTATCCTCGAGCCAGCCGAATTCCAGTCCCATGGCCTTTGGCATGCTCTGTATCTCAAGGCTCAGAATGCCAAGTTGTTGCATTACCCAAGGCACACATTCAGGAATCATGCCCAGGTCTTCGCCACAGGCAATCATCTGGTTGGAGCAAGTCAGTGCCGGCAGTTTCTTCATTGCCTCGTCATACCAGAACTGGGTGTGGCGATGATAGAAAAAGTCTTCGTAGAGTCCGTCGAACGATCTCCGTTGTTCCTGAGTCAGGGTTTTGTAGGGCGTTTCTTTCTTTGCCGAGATTCGTATGTGGAAACGCGACGGGTCTTTCTGGTCGCGCAAATACAAGCTTTCGATGAATGGAATGCCTCGTTCCTCAATCTCCTGCCGACTTAGCGGAAGTGCGGGAGAGAAATGCCCCATGAGTCCGCTCTTGCAAGGTTCCGGGATTTCCCAAATGCGGAAGAATCCAAGGATGTGGTCGATGCGGTAGGCAGAGAAATATTCGCCCATCTTGGTCATGCGGTGACGCCACCACTGATAGTTGTCGGCTGCCATCGCCTCCCAGTTATAGGTGGGGAAGCCCCAGTTTTGTCCGTCGTCGGAGAAAGCGTCGGGCGGCGCGCCGGTCTGTCCTCCAATATTGAAGAACTGGGGATTACTCCATGTATCGGCACTATAGCGGCACACGCCTATTGGAATGTCGCCCTTCAGCACGATGCCTCTCCTGCGTGCATAATTGGCTGCATCGAGCAACTGCACATGGAGGTTGTACTGCATGTAACAGTAGAAATCCATCACGATTTTGTCTTCGTCGGACAGTTGGTCGATGGCTTGCTCGTTGTAGCGGGCAAAATCTTTCCATTGAGTGAAGTCCGACCCCCACTTGTCGCGTAGTAAGGAGAATGCAGCATATGGCTTCAGCCAGTCGGAGTTCTTCTCGTAAAACGACTTGTACTCATTTGTCTGCATCACTTCCTTCCCTTCCTGCAGGAACATCTTGAAGACATACGACCGTTTCAGACCGTAGACTGCCTCATAGTCAATCTGCAGCAGATCATTCAGTTCACGGCGATTTTTCTCAAATGCAGACATCTGCACCTTGTGCTTAAGTTTTCCCAACTGGCGCAGATCGATGTACATCGGATGCAAGGCAAACACCGAAATGGCATTGTAGGGGTAAGAGTCCATCCATGTGTAGGTGTTTGTGGTGTCGTTGACCGGCAAAATCTGCACAGCTTTCATCCCGACTTTCTCTGCCCAGTCGATAAGCATCTTCAGATCGCCGAAGTCGCCGACTCCGGCACTGCCTTCACTCCTCAGCGAGAACACGGGCACTGCCACTCCAGCCATGCGCTGTGACTCGAGCCAACTGTCGTGCTGGTCGTAGTCTGCCCTACCCTCCTCAACGAACAGGGTGTGAGGCATTACTCCCACTTCCGTCCTCATGCGTTTGCCGTCACGCACCACCGAATAGCGGTAGGTCACCACTCCGTCGGAGTCCGGTTGCAATGCCACCGAGCCCGTCCAGGTGATGCCGTCGCTGGTTTCCAGCGGGACGTCGACCGCAGCACCGCCGCCTTGCGAGAGGCTGACGTGCAACAGTTCGCCCCACTGGGTGCGATATTCTATGCTGAATCTGATGACCATATCTCTATTTTCCACTCTTTATAGTTTGTAGTTCTTATGACGTCGTTTATATGAAACGCCGTCGGTTGCATTCCTTATGACGTCGTCTGTATTACGCACCTTCGTTTGTATTTTGACGTTCGAAGCCACCGCAGAACAGCCATCCCGTTCCATAAAGAAGACATCCTGCACTTCGCATATGCAAAGTTATAAAATTTTCACGAACAAGCAACACTATTAAGCAGAAAAATTTCAGTTTGATTTCCTTCCCGAAACTGCAGCCGTTGCAAACATCAGAACCGCGAATGCAATTCGCATGGGATGATTACACCTTATTTTATATATAAACACCAAGAAAAAGCAGATTTAGCAAGTAAAAGAATTGCTGTCTGCATTTTTTTTCTTACCTTTGAATGCCAAAATATGACGCAACATGAGCGGGTGCTCGCCGGAAGGCTTGAGTGCTCCACTGATTCAGTCAATAAACAACAACATATAAATGAACTACAAATGGAATTACGAACCTCCAACTCCACAAACAGAGACTGCCGCGCAGGAACTGGCGGGTAAAGTAAACGTCAGTCCCACATTGTGCCGGATGCTCATCAAAAGGGGCGTCACCACAGAAGAGGAAGCGCGCAAGTTCTTCCGCCCGCAGCTCCACGACCTCCACGACCCGTTCCTCATGACCGACATGGACCTGGCAGTGGAACGGTTGAACATGGCGATGGGAAAGAAAGAGCGCATCATGATCTATGGCGACTACGACGTCGACGGCTGCACAGCAGTTGCACTGGTCTACAGGTTTTTGCAGCAGTACTACTCCAACATCGACTACTACATCCCCGACCGCTACGAAGAAGGCTACGGAGTGTCGAAGCAAGGAATCGACTATGCATGTGAGACAGGAGTGAAACTGATAATCATCCTCGATTGCGGAATCAAGGCAGTGGAGGAGATTGCATATGCCAAGTCGAAGGGCATCGACTTCATCATCTGTGACCATCACGTACCCGACGAGACATTGCCGCCAGCCGTCGCCATCCTCAACGCCAAGCGGAAAGACGCCACCTATCCCTACAAGGACCTCTCGGGCTGTGGCGTGGGCTTCAAACTGATGCAGGCATTCACACTGAGCAACGGCATAGCGTTCAGCAAACTGCTGCCGCTCCTCGACCTTGTGGTAGTGAGCATTGCAGCCGACATCGTACCCATCATGGGCGAAAACCGCATCCTTGCCTACCACGGACTCAAGCGGCTCAACAGTAGTCCGAGCACTGGACTCAAAGCCATCATCGACGTCTGCGGACTGACCGGACGCACCATCAACATGTCGGACATCATCTTCAAGATAGGTCCGCGCATCAATGCATCGGGAAGAATACAGAACGGCAAAGAATCGGTGAGACTGCTGATTGAAGGCGACTACGACAAGGCAAAGGAAATAGCCATGCAGATTGACCAATACAATGCCGAGCGCAAGGAACTGGACAAGAAGATGACGGAGGAAGCAAGCAAGATTGTGGAGGCAATGGACAGCAAGGAACGCGAGAACGCCATTGTCATCTACAATGCCGACTGGCACAAGGGAGTGATAGGAATCGTGGCATCACGACTCACCGAGCTCTACTACCGGCCGACAGTGGTGCTCACCAAGTCGGGCGACGAACTGACAGGATCGGCACGCAGTGTGGCAGGGTTCGACGTGTACAAAGCCATCGAGAGCTGCCGCGATATCCTGCTCAACTTCGGCGGACACACCTATGCAGCCGGACTGTCGCTCAAGGAAGAACATCTGGAGGAACTAAAGAAACGGTTCAACGAATACGTGAGCCAGAACATCAACCCCGAGGACATCAAGCCCTCGCTCAACATCGATGCAGCCATCAACTTCAGAGAGATAACCAACAAGTTTGCCAACGACCTGAAGAAATTCCGGCCGTTCGGTCCCGAAAACCCAAAGCCACAGTTCTGCACCAACCAAGTGTACGACTACGGCACAAGCAAGGTGGTGGGCAGAGAGCAAGAGCACATCAAGCTGGAACTGGTGGACAGCAAATCGAGCAACGTGATGAACGGCATAGCCTTCGGACAAAGCTCCGAGGCACGCTACATCAAGACCAAACGATCGTTCGACATTGTTTACACCATCGAGGAGAACGCATACAAACACGGAGAGGTACAGCTCCTGATTGAAGACATAAAGACAACAGAAGACATACAGGCAAAGAAACAGAAAGAACAAGAGGACACACAGGCAAAGAATTAGCAAAATGACCTATCTGGAGATTCTGAAAGAGAACTGGGGTTATGATTCATTCCGTGGAATACAGGAAGAAATCATCAACAGCATAGGCGAAGGCCGCGACACACTAGGACTCATGCCCACAGGCGGCGGCAAGTCCATCTGCTTCCAAGTGCCCACACTGGCGATGGACGGACTGAACCTTGTTGTCACACCCCTCATATCCTTGATGAAAGACCAGGTGAGCCACCTCAAGATGAAAGGAATAAAGGCAGAGGCAGTCTACTCAGGAATGCCACGCAGCGACATCGACCGCGTGCTCGACAACTGCATCTATGGCAACTACAAGTTCCTCTACATCTCGCCCGAGCGACTGGGCACCGACCAGTTCCGCGAGAAACTCAGGCACATCCCGAAAATCTGCATGATAACGGTCGACGAGGCACACTGCGTGTCGCAATGGGGCTACGACTTCCGGCCGTCCTACATGAAGATAGCAGAAGTGCGTCACCTCATCCCCTACCATGTACCAGTCCTCGCACTCACAGCCACAGCCACACCGGCAGTGGTGGACGACATACAGGACCGACTGGAATTCAAGGAGCACAATGCCTTCTCCATGAGTTTCGAACGCAAAAACCTCGCCTACATCGTACGCGAGACAGGTGACAAGACAACAGAGATGCTCCACATCCTCAAGAAGATGACCGACGGCAGCGCCATTGTCTACACACGCAACCGCCGACTCACCCACGAGATTGCACAACTGCTGAACAACGAAGGAATAACATCCGACAACTACCATGCCGGACTGACCAACGCAGAGAAAGACCTGAGGCAAGTGAACTGGACCAAAGGACGCAACCGGGTGATGGTGGCTACCAACGCCTTCGGAATGGGAATCGACAAGCCCGACGTGAGACTCGTGATCCACTACAACGTGCCCGACTCACTCGAAGCCTATTTCCAGGAAGCCGGACGAGCCGGACGCGACGGGCTGAAAGCCTACGCTGTGATGCTCTACAACAAGAAAGACTCGACCGTGATGCGACAGCGAGTACCCGAGACCTATCCCGAGCCCGACTACATACGGAAGACCTACGAAGACCTGTGCCACTTCCTACAAGTGGGAATGGGAGAAGGATTCGGACAGACATTCGACTTCAGTCTGGAGAAGTTCTGCCACTACTTCCATCACTTTGCCAACACAGCAGCCAACGCCCTGCGCCTGCTCAACAACGCAGGTTACATAGAGTTCGAAGAAGACAACGACTTCAAGTCGCGACTCAGGTTCATCATCCACAAGGAAGAACTCTATCGCCTCAACAACAACGAGAAGAGCATCGACAACGTCATCCGAGCCCTCCTGCGCAACTACACCGGACTGTTCGCCGACTTCGAATACATCGATGAAGCCTATGTCTCCCAACTCACCGGATACGATGCCGATACCGTCTACAACATCCTCAAGGAGTTGAGTTCAAGACGAATCATCGACTATATCCCACGCCGGAGCACACCGACCGTGAAGTTCTGCATACCAAGAATAGAGACCGACAAAATCAGAATGTCGGATGCAGTGTACGCAGACAGGAAGGCAGACTTCGCCAAACGCATTGAAGGAGTCATCGCCTATGCCACTGACATGAAGATCTGCCGCAGCCGATTGCTGCTGCGCTATTTCGGTGAAACAAAAACCGAAGACTGCGGACAGTGCGACATCTGCATAAGAAGAAAAAAAGCAGAGAACGAAAAGAAACAGACTGAGCGCTACACACAGATGGTGCTCGAGTTCCTTGCCGACGGACAGCCCCACCCTGTGGACAAGCTGATGGCAGAGGCTACAGACAAAGAAAGACTAAAAAACACGCTTCGCATGATGCTCCAACAAGAGCTTATCGTTGCCAGCGGAAACAAAATAAAGAAACAGTAACATGGGATTTTTCAAGACTTTATTCACAGGAAAAGAAGAAACTGAAGAAGAGAAGCAAGAACAGAAGAAGAAAAACGACTTCGACGTGTTCAAGTATGACGGAGTGAAAGCCATGCAGATAGGCAAGATAGACTATGCCATTGCCTGCTTCGACCGTGCACTGGCAATAAAAGACGACGTGGATACCCACCGCTTCTATGCCAATGCCCTGCTTCAGAAAAACGACATAGAGAAAGCCATCAGCCAACTCGAGGCAGTGAGAGCGGCAGATCCGGAGAACACAGAAACCATCCTTGCCCTTGCAGAGCTGTATTACCAGACCGAGGCATACGACAAGCTCAACGAAGCATGCCAGAAAGCAATGGAAATCAATCCGTCGCTTGCAGCACCCCACTTCATCCTTGCCAAGATGCAGAACGTGCAGAAAGACTACATCAATGCCATTGCCCAACTCACCCAAGCCATTTCCCTCGAGGAAGACTTTGCCGATGCCTACCTGCTGCGCGCGCAAGTGCTCTTCAGCATGCAGCAATACAACGAAGCAGAGAAAGACATCGACATCGTAATCAAGCAAGACGACAGCAACGACGAAACACTCGAGATGAAAGCAGAATGCTGCGAAGCCCTTGAAAAGAACGAAGAAGCAAAAACCTATTATAATAAGGTAATAGAACTCAACCCCTACTTCACCAAAGCCTACATGCAACTCGGACATCTACTGAAAGAAGAAGGAAATACCGAAGAAGCGGCAAAGATAGTAGAAGAAGGACTAAAGCTGCAACCCGATGCACTGAAGGATGTCAACGGCAACTACACCAACATGGAAACAAAGATGCAGGAAACCTACGACTCCATCAATCCGTTCAAGCACTGACGGGACAATAGTACAGGAACAAACAGAAAAAGAACAGAATAATAACAAGAACAAGAAAGCAAATATACAGGAACAAGGAAACAAATACACAAGAACAAAAATAAACTACAAATATAAATGGACATAGTATTAAGCGGAATGCGCCCAACAGGAAACCTGCACCTGGGCAACTACTACGGAGCGGCAAGAAGCTTCGTGAAAATGCAGGACGAGTACAAATGCTACTTTTTCATAGCCGACTGGCACTCGCTCACCACACATCCTAAGCCTGAGGACATACAGCAGAGTGCACGCACCATACTGGCTGAGTACCTCGCCTGCGGCATCGACCCCGAGAAAGCCACAATCTACATACAGAGCGATGTGCCCGAGACCATCGAGCTCTATCTCTACCTCAACATGAACTGCTACCTCGGAGAGCTCGAACGCGTGACCACCTTCAAGGAGAAAGCACGCCAGCAACCCGACAACGTGAACGCAGGTCTCCTCACCTACCCAACCCTCATGGCAGCCGACATCCTTCAGCACCGCGCCGCATGGGTACCAGTAGGAAAAGACCAGGAACAGAACATGGAGATGGCACGCAAGTGCGCACGCCGCTTCAACAACATCTACGGAGTGGAATTCTTTCCCGAGCCACAGAACTTCTACTTCGGGAACCATGCCATCAAGATACCGGGACTCGACGGTTCGGGCAAGATGGGAAAGAGCAACGGCAACTGCATCTACCTACGCGACGACGACAAGACCATACGCAAGAAAGTGATGAAAGCAGTGACCGACAGCGGACCTACAGAACCTAACAGCGAAAAGCCGGAAGTCATCCAGAACCTCTTCACCTTCCTCGACATCGTGTCAACCAAAGATACTTACGATTACTTCAACGAAAAGTGGAACGACTGCTCCATCCGCTACGGAGATCTGAAGAAGCAGATTGCAGAAGACCTCATCAAGACAGTCGCACCAATCCGCGAACGAATCATCGAGATTTCCAGCGACCAAGACCGGCTCGACCGCATTGCACGCCAGGGAGCAGAAAAAGCCCGCGAAAGCTCAAGCAAAACCCTCCGTGAAGTACGCAATATTATCGGCTTCAAAGTGTACTAAAATCTCATCGCATAAAACAAGTTACGCATAAAGAACACACTACCGGGCACTTGGCTAATTTCCCTTAGCCAAGTGCTTTTTATTGGCAAAGCACACAGGCAAGCATTGCAAACCACTCATTGAAATTCCCATGCCATCCATTGTACTAAATAGGATGTATCAAAGTTCGAACGCCCAACAAAAGCAGAAAGCACACAAATATCCAAGAGCGGCATTGCAATCGCCCATATTTCCCAGCGTTATAAGTCAAATAAATCAATGTTTTTTTGCAATATACAATGGCACATACATGAAAAATTCGTAATTTTGCAGCTGCAATTTGAATTCAATAAAAACAAAAGGACAGATGAACAGAAAAATCATTTCATTGTTCCTGGGAGCAGCTATAGTCGCATCAGGATGCATCTTCGCATCATGCAACGATGATGACGGCAATGAAGACTTCAAACCGGAAGAGCAGACAGAAGCTAAAACCGCAACAGCACAGGCTGTACTTTACTTCACCGACAGCATGTTGGGCATTTACGACATCACATGCGCAGTTGACGGTGATACAGTGATTGTGACAGCGGAGAACTCCGACACAACAAGTTATGACGGGATGGTGGGCGTATACAAAGTACGCAAGTACGTTGCGCCACAAAAGGCATACAAGATTTTCCCTGCAACAATGAAAATAGTTGCAAATGCCAAGGTAAAGACAGGCAAGAACCTCGAAACAGCAGGTGAGTTCGACTATTTCTTCGTACTTGATAAAAAACTTGCCAACGACAACGGCAGTGCATGGCACATTTACAACGACAGATATATGGAGAACTATATCGGTGGCATCAACCTTGCAGAACCTACAGATGAGGAAGAAACTGCAGAGGATAAGGCTTTCAGAAAAAAAGTAATCGATGACATGAGCGACATCGCCCTCACATCCGACATAAACTTCACAAGCGCAAATCGAGCACAGGTAACCTACAGCAGCAGCCTGACAAACATATAAGCAAAGCTAAAAGCATTGAGCTTAAACCAGCGAGCAGATATAAGAGTCTCCAACACACGGAGGCTCTTTTTTTCTAGTCAGAGAAATAAAAGCCCTCTCCACAGCCTTGTGCAGAGAGGGATATTCATTTAGTTTTATTTACCTTATTAGTATTCTACAAACAGCGGTGCTTATACAAAAGCCAAAGTGGCGTAAGTATGGAGCTCATGCAAATGCCAAAGCGATGCAAGCACATTACTTATGCAAATGCCAAAGCGATGCAAGCATCAAAGATTTGCAAGCTCTATCACCTTGTCAACTGCTGCTGACATGCCATCGGGGTTCTTGCCTCCAGCAGTAGCGAAATGAGGCTGGCCTCCGCCGCCGCCCTGCATGGGTTTGGCTGCTTCGCGCACCATCTGTCCTGCGTTGAGTCCGTCCTTCACAAGGTCGTCGGACAAGGCGACAGTCAAGGTTGGTTTGCCGCCTGTAGCACAAGCAATTGCCACGAGGAGTTTCTCTGGATACTGTGATCTCAGCTGGAAGGCGATATCCTTTGCATTCTGCGGATCGATAGGCAGCACGCCACGGATTACTTTCACGCCATTGACTGTGGCAGCTTTCTCGATGAGCGAGTCCTTGAACTGCTTTGCTTTCTGGGCCTTGAATTCCTCCACCTGTGCATGAAGTTCCTTGTTGTCGGAAATTGCCTTCTCGATGGTTGACCTCAAGTCGGGCGCATTGTTGAGAAGAACGCGTACGTCACTGATAAAGTCTTGCATGCGGTCCATCATTTCTTCCACCACCTGACCGGTAATTGCCTCGATACGGCGCACCCCTGCAGCAATGGAGCTCTCGCTTACGATGCGGACCATACCAAGACGACCTGTTGATGCAGCGTGGCAACCACCGCAGAATTCCACGCTTGAACCGAATTTCACTACGCGCACCTTGTCTCCGTACTTCTCGCCGAAGAGGGCGATGGCACCGAGCTTGCGTGCTTCTTCAATCGGTGTGTCGCGGAATTCCTCGAGTGGGATGTCAGCACGAATCTTGGCATTGACCAGGTGTTCAACCTGTCGGAGTTGCTCGGGTGTAACTTTCTCGAAGTGTGAGAAGTCGAAGCGCAGACCTTTCTCGGTGACAAGCGAACCTTTTTGTTCAACATGTGTGCCAAGCACTTCACGCAGAGCCTCATCGAGGAGGTGGGTGCAAGTGTGGTTTGCCTCAATTGCGCGGCGGCGGTCCACATCGACACAAGCCATGAACTCAGCTGTTGCATCGTTCGGCAGTTTGTCGACTATGTGGATTGACTGTCCGTTCTCGCGTTTTGTATCTATCACATTGATCGTTTCGTTTTCTCCAGCCAGCACACCGGTGTCGCCTATCTCACCGCCCATCTCTGCATAGAATGGTGTATTGTCGATAACCACCTCGTAGACAATGCTTTTTTTCTGTTTCACCTGACGATATTTCAGGATGTGGCAAGTGTATTCGGTAAAGTCGTAGCCTACGAACTGACTTTCGCCTTCGCTGACAACGGTCCAGTCGCCCATCTCCACTTGTGCTGCATTGCGCGCGCGCTCCTTTTGTTTCTGCATCTCCACGTTGAATCCGTCCTCGTCCACTGCCATGTCGTTTTCACGGCAAATAAGTTCGGTGAGGTCGAGCGGGAAGCCGTAGGTGTCGAACAGTTTGAATGCTTCTGTGCCCGGAATGATGGTCTTGCCTTCTTCCTTCACGTTTGCCATCACGTCGGACAGCAGTTTGATGCCGTTGGCAAGGGTGCGGAGGAATGAATCTTCCTCTTCCTTCATCACCTTCATGATGAGTTCCTTCTGAGCCACCAGTTCGGGGAAGGCTTCGCCCATCTCGGCAATGAGTGTAGGCACGAGCTTGTAGATGAATGCCTCTTTCTGGCCGAGGAATGTGTAGCCGTAGCGCACTGCACGGCGCAGGATTCGACGAATCACGTAGCCCGCCTTGGCATTGCTTGGCAACTGTCCGTCGGCAATGGAGAAGGCGATGGCACGCAAGTGGTCTGCCACTACGCGCATGGCGATGTCGGTCTTCTCGTCGTCGCCGTATTTCTTGCCCGACATGTCGCCGATAACTTTGATGATTGGCAAGAACACGTCGGTATCGTAGTTGGATGTCTTTCCTTGAAGGGTGCGCACAAGACGCTCGAAGCCCATTCCGGTGTCAATCACCTTGGCAGGCAGAGGTTCAAGGCTGCCGTCAGCCTTGCGGTTGAACTGCATGAACACGAGGTTCCATATCTCAATCACCTGCGGATGGTCTTTGTTCACGAGCTCGCGTCCGGGCACTTTGGCTTTCTCCTCAGCCGGACGTGAGTCGACATGAAGCTCTGAGCAAGGTCCGCAAGGTCCAGTGTCGCCCATTTCCCAGAAGTTGTCGTGCTTGTTGCCATTGATGATGTGGTCTTTCGGAAGGAACTGTTCCCAGATGGATGCTGCCTCATCGTCGCGGCCGATCCCCTCGTCGGGCGCACCTTCAAACACTGTGGCATAGAGGTCTGCCGGGTCAATCTTGAGCACATCGACGATGTATTCCCAAGCCCAACTGATAGCTTCCTTCTTGAAATAGTCGCCAAACGACCAGTTGCCGAGCATCTCGAACATGGTATGGTGGTAAGTGTCGTGTCCAACTTCCTCAAGGTCATTGTGTTTTCCGCTTACTCTCAGACATTTTTGCGAGTCTGCCATACGCCTGCACTTAGGCTGCACATTACCAAGGATTATATCCTTAAACTGATTCATTCCGGCATTTGTGAACATAAGTGTCGGGTCATCCTTCACTACCATTGGAGCTGAAGGTACAATGAGATGGTTCTTGCTTTCAAAGAACTTCTTGAACGATTCTCGTATTTCTTTTGCTGTCATCATAAACTGAGTTTACTGCATATTTGAGTACAAAGATATGAAATAATTGAGAAAGAGACACCCACGAATTCAAAATATTTGTTTCCGACACCTTCATATATTGATTTTTCCATTAACTTTGCATTATGACAATATCAGTAATCATCCCAGTTTACAATGTCGAGGGCACTTTGCAGCGATGCGTTGAAAGTGTGCTCAGGCAGACGTTTGCCGACTGGGAAGCGATACTGGTGGACGACGGGTCGACGGACGGAAGCGGGAGCATCTGCGACAGCTTTGCAAAGAAAGACCAGCGGATTTCTGTCATCCACAAGGAAAACGGCGGACTGAGCGACGCACGCAACTGTGGGCTCGACGTGGCACAGGGAGATGTCGTGACCTTCATCGACAGCGACGACTACATCAGCGACCACACCTATGCATGCAACAAGTTCTTCCACAGAGACCTGTTCGACAATGTGCGGTTTTCCAAAGGCAAGTACTTCGAAGATGCATGGACCCTGCCACTCATTCTGAAGAGCAATCCACTGGTAATGACCTGTTCGGAAGGCATGTACTACTGGGACGAGAAAGGCATCTCCATCGACCGCATATACACATCGTCCATGTATGAGAAATTGTCCAATCCAAATACAGGACTGTTCTTCCAATCGCCCAGGTACATCCTCTCATATTTATAGCGAAACAGACGTTCATTACGGTATCAGCCTTTGGCACAGAAATTCGACACGCCATCAGCCTTTGGCACCAACACCCCCAACCAATCATTATGCAAATTACATTGAAACGAACAAAGAAACTGGCGATAGCAGCACTGTTACTGTCTGCTGCCAGTCCGACATATGCCCAGACATGTGCCGACTATCTGAAGGCATTCAAGTCGAGCGACTGCACCATTGCCTTCGACGTCAACTCCGAAGGAAAAGAATTCAGAGTGAACTGGGGAATGGATACGGCATGGGACAGCGAAGCAAACGTGAGACGAGGAGTGAACCACATCGGCAAGGAAAACCTCAGCACCGGGCGCTTGTCGTTCCAGCCCACCTACCTTGTTACGACCAATGCTGACGGGAGTTACGAACTGACAGCTACGCAGAAAACAGCCTTGGCTGCACGCATCACCCACCTGAAACTCACCGGAGTGACACAAGCCAACATCAACTGCGACAATGCAGCGGCACTCGACACACTGACCGACGGGTCGACCGGTATGAAGAACTACCTGAGGAAGCCCGAAGAATGGTACAAACTTATCAAGGCAAGTGTGAAATACTGCCAGGACAAAGGCATGGAAATCATTTCCATCTCTCCCTACAACGAGCCCGACCTCGACGAAAACAAATACTGGTGGGAGGAAGATTTCCTGGCAATATGCAAACTCATCCGTTCCGATTCCTTCTTCGACGGCATAAGGCTGTGTGGAGGAAACACCCTGAACTGCGACCGTGCATGGGACTGGTATGAAGACCTGCGCGAATATCTAGAGGAAGGCAACACCCACCAGCTGGCAGGTTCGTTCGACACCTACGCCGACTTCTTCACAAAAGTACGTGAAGACGGGCGCATTGCCACGAACGACGAGCTTCACAATGTGGGCGAAGCAATAGTAGGAGTAAACTACGGCATGCAGAACGGGATATGGTGGGGATTCGACTCCAAGTCACGCGGACAATTCTGTCAGGACAGCCAGGAGGGAGCGAGAATCGGCTACGGAGAAGACCGCGACCACTGGACAAGCGGAGCAGTGTACCGCAACAACAAAACGGGAGAAGTACATGCCTATCTCGGTTCGTCCGAACGGCAAGCCAACAACTCGTCCTTCACCTTCGTAAGCAAAAGCAAAGACGTCTACTTCGGAGGCTACGGACCCACACGCCACTGGACATACGACATCCCGGGAGGCACCGGCTATCAGAAAGGGCAGACCGGAGCAGAGTTGCTGGTAGACATCACCTCAGGAGAAGACGTGCAGCCCGACACCATCAACGGCACATACCAGCTGATGAACCGCAGTGCGAAGAAAGTTCTTAGCGTGGCAGCCGCCAAGCCTACAAGCGGAACTGCAGTGTGCATCAAGTCGAAGACAGCAAACACATACGACGACTGGAAAGTGGAACCGGTAAGCACACGTGTCGGCGGAGACTTCAGCTACTTCACCATACGCAATGCAGCCAACCCCATCCCTATCGACGTGTGGAACTGGTCGCTCAATACCAGCAGCGAAATCCGTCTGTTCGACGGCAGCGGAGGCGACAACGAGCAATGGTTCCTGAAATATGCAGGCGAAGGCTATTATTACATCATCAGCAGATACAGCAACCTTTACCTCACTGCCCTATCATCAGCCAACGGCTCGAGCGTAGTGCAGTCCACCCTCGCATTGTCAACCGCAAAGCGGAAACTGCAACAATGGAAAATCATTCCGACTGATGCCAACTGCGAGACCACTGCTCCTGCAAAACCGACCGGGCTGACCGCATCTGCCAACTCAGCCTCAATAAAGCTCAACTGGACAGCCAACTCCGAAGAAGACTTGGAAGGCTACATGGTGCTGCGTGCAGACGCATCGGGTGAATGGAACACCATCGCACGGAAGATAAAGTCAACAGCCTTCACCGACAACAACTGCAGACAAGGAGAGATCTACCGCTACAAGATAAAAGCCATAGACAGGAGCGACAACATCTCGGAAAGCGGAGATTCGGTGGAGATAAAAACAAACGGAGAGAAAGTCCTCATTGCACAATGGGAGTTCGATGACAACCTTGCAGACAACAGCGAGAACCGATACACAGCCCAGATTAGCGGCACAGAGAAACACTCCACACTGAAGACATTCGTGAAATCCGGCACAGGCAGCCTCAACCTCGACGGATCTTCATTCGTGCAACTGCCCTACGAAGTGGCAGACAACAGAGAGATGACCATCGCCATGTGGGTGAACTGGCGCGGAACCACCCACGGTTCATGGCAGCGCATCTTTGATTTCGGCAACGGTACCGACCAATACATGTTTCTCACACCTTGTACCGACAACTCCACCATGCGCCTCTGCATGAAGGACGGAGGAGAAGAGCAATATCTCGATGCTCCCAAGCTGGCAGGCACATGGAAACACATTGCCGTGAGCATCGGCAAGCAATACGTAAGAATCTACGTTGACGGAAAGGAAGTGGCAGAGACAGCAGACATCACCATCCGTCCGTCCGACATACGTCCTACACTCAACTACATCGGCAAGAGCCAGTACACCTCCGACCCCATGTTCAAAGGCAACATCGATGACCTGCGTATCTACAACCACGAACTGACAGAAGAAGCAATCGCAAGCATTGCACAGCAAAAGCGTGAGGACGTGAATGCTGATGGCAATGTGGACACACAAGACATCCTCAAGGTCTACGACTGTATGCATGCCCCATCGGAAGGAGGAAGCAACCGAGTGGAAGACGTGAACGCCGACGGCATGGTCGACACACAAGACGTGCTGGCAATCTACGGCTACATGCAAGGGATATAAAATAATAAGGAAAAGACTATGGCACAAAGTGACGACTATGGCACAAAGTGATGACTTAATATCAAGTGACACTTTATGTATTAAAATTGAAGGCATAGAGTCCAAGACCAATGTCATTGCCCCTGCCTTGAGTCTTGTTCCAGACAGGTTCCAATAATCCCTCTTAAACCAAAAGCCCTCAATCCAGTCTTAACAGAAGGAAACGACAAAACTTTTACATACATGAAAAGAATTACTTTCATCATTGCAATGATCACACTCCAGTCCGTTGCATGGGCAGCAGGACTGACAGTGACAAACCTGAGAGTCGACGGAGTGGTCAATCCCCTCGGTTTCGGCAAAGAGCAGCCCACACTTTCGTGGACAGTTGCCGACGGCAACCTCAAGGACGTGAAACAAATATCATTCAGAGTACAGATCTACTCCAACCCAAGATGCACACAGAAGGTGTGGGACTCCAAATCACAGATGAGTTCCGACTCATGGATTATGGCACCGGCACTGAAAGGCGACGGCACACGCTACTATTGGCGGGTGACCGTAAACGACAATAAAGGCAGACAATGCATCTCCCAGACTGCCACATTCGTCACCGGACTGAGCGACATCGGATGGAGCGATGCCAAATGGTTGAAAGGCAGCCATCTGCTGTGGGACAAACAGAAAGGTGCAACCGTGCTGCGCAAAGAGATGGACATCAGCAAGAAAGTACTGAAAGCACACGTGTTCGCAACTGCCCTCGGCAACTTCAGCCTCTACCTCAACGGAGAGAGAGTAG
Source organism: Bacteroidaceae bacterium (assembly GCA_963640465.1). Classification (GTDB taxonomy): domain Bacteria; phylum Bacteroidota; class Bacteroidia; order Bacteroidales; family Bacteroidaceae; genus Colivivens. The sequence goes on from CAVHYP010000011.1 coordinate 43,053, forward strand.
GCAGAGAAGACCAGGACGGCAACACAGTGTACGACGAGCTGCTGCCAGGATGTGTCGACTACAGGAAAGAAGTGCCATACGTCACCTTCGACATCACCGACCAGCTGATCAAAGGCAAGAACATGATTGGAGCACAGCTCACCAACGGATGGTGGAGCGGAGAGATAACAGCCAATATCTACCACAAGCCCGACCTCGCATTCATGGCAAAAGTCTATGTAATGTATTCCGACAGCACCATTGCCACATTCGTCACCGACGACTCATGGCAGACCAACAACTGCGGTCCGGTGCTCTACGGAGACATCTACAACGGAGAGACCTACGATGCCCGCAAAGACTACAGTTGGGCAACAGCAGGCGACAACTCACAAGGTTGGCAGCCAGCCACATATACATCCTTCAGCGGTGAAGTCACCGGATTCAACGGGCCGACAGTCGTCATCCGTCCGGAGTACAACCAAACGACAAAGAAAGTGACAGTGTGGGAAGGCACACGGCAGACCGGCACCACATACGGAGAGATTGTAGTGAAGGGCAACCCCACCCTCGACAGCAAGAAAGGCTTCGTGCTGCACAAAGGCGAGACAGCCATCTTCGACCTGGGACAAAACATCACCGGCTGGCCAGAGATCACAGTGCAGGGATCAGCAGGATCAGAAATCACCTGCCGCTTTGGCGAGATGCTCAACGACAACGGAGCCAAGGAGCACATCAACGATGGTCCTGCCGGCAGCGTCTACACCTACAACATGCGCACGGCAAACACCACACTGCGATACATCCTCTCGGGCAATGAAAAGGGAGAGACCTACCACCCCACCCACACCTTCTTCGGATTCCGATACGTATCGATGACAACATCAGAAGACGTGACCGTCATCAATCTCCAGGGACTCTCCGTAGGTTCCGACCTCAGCGAATATGCAACCTTCGAGTGCAGCGACGAGAGAGTGAACCAGCTCTACAAAAACATCCGATGGAGTGCACGCGACAACTTCCTCAGCATACCCACCGACTGTCCCCAGCGCGATGAGCGGCTCGGATGGAGCGGCGACACACAGATATTCTGCCGCACAGCATGCTACACCTCCGACATGCGCGCCTTCTACCACAAATGGATGCGCGACCTCAGAAACTGCCAGCGCGAAGACGGGGCAGTGCCCGACGTCGCACCTCTCGGACGCTACGGAAGCTACGGCAATGCAGGATGGGCAGAAGCCATTGTAATCGTGCCATGGACAATGTACCTCATGTACAACGACACAGAGATACTCGACGAGAACTATGAAGCGATGCGGCACTACATGACATGGCTCCAAGCCAATATCGACGACCAGTACTCATACAACGGAGCCGGCACAGACTATGGCGACTGGCTTGCCTACGACAAGATTGATGCACGCTACGTGAGTGTGTGTTACTATGCACATGTTGCCGACCTCATGGCAAGGATAAGCATCGCACTGGGAAAAGAAACCGAGCCCGACGAATACAACGCCCTCGCAAGTGCCATACGCGAAGAGTTCAGGAAACGGTACGTCATCGGCGGACACCTCATCCATAAGACACAGACAGCCTATGTGCTTGCACTTCACTTCAACATGCTGGAGGCAGGAGTGCAATACGAGAATGCAGTGAAAGAACTGCGCGCAAAAATCGTGGAGAACGGCAATTGCCTGTCCACAGGCTTCATCGGCACAGCCTACCTCTGCCCCACCCTCTCCGAATACGGAATGACCGGCCTTGCCTACAACCTGCTGCAACAGAGCAAGAATCCAAGTTGGCTCTACGAAGTGGACAACGGAGCAACCACAGTGTGGGAACGCTGGGACTCATTCAAGGCAGGCGAAGGCTTCAACAAGCACGAGTGGAACATGAATTCATTCAACCACTATGCCTACGGAGTGATTGCCGAATGGCTCTATCGCGACATGCTCGGCATAGGAGCCGACCACGAAGATCCCGGATTCCATCACTTCATACTTGCCCCACAGCCCGACATGCGCAGCGAGAGCGAACTGCCCGAGGGACAGAAACGTATCGACTGGGCGCGTGGAAGCATCGAAACCCCTTACGGAACAATCTCCTCTTCATGGGAACGCGACAAGAACGGGAAAATCCGCTACTCCTTCATCGTGCCTTTCAACACCACTGCCACATTCTATCAGCCACAGGCAGACGGAACCACCAAGCAAATAGAGTTGGAAACAGGCAAGTGGGAGTTCTAAGCCCTGTCAGCAGGAACAGACAACAAAAACGGTCCGCATTTGCGAACCGTTTTTTTATTGTCATACCCTCGTTTGTCAAGCCTTTCGTCTGTCCCACCAGAGGAAGATGCCGGCAAGTATCGTGCCCGAGATGCTGTGCCAGGCACAACTGATGGCACAAGGCAGTACGGCAAGAGGTTGCGCAGCAAAGAACTGACCGGCAAGCACTGTGGCAAGACCTGCATTCTGCATGCCCACCTCGATGGAGACCGTACGTTTCTTCGCAGTATTGAAACCAGCCAGGCGTCCAGCCGCCCAACCGAGCAGATAACCCAACGAGTTGTGGCAGAACACCACAGCGAAAGTCCAGAGGAAAAGCATCAGCCCGCGATCCATGAGGTCGTCATGTACAGTGGAAATCACCCCACCGACAATGCAGGCGAGCGCAGTGACACTGACTCCCGGCATGAGGCTCTGCAACGTAGGGAAATACGACCGTCTGCCATACACATAGTTGAGAGCGTAGCCAATGCCCACCGGTATAATGGTGACAATAAGGATATTGAGGAACATGCCGACAGCATCTATCTCAATGATTTCGCCTGCAGTAATCTGCATGAGCAGCGGAGTCATGACCGGAGCCAGGAGAGTCGAAGCACATGTCATACCCACGGAGAAAGCCACATCACCATGACAGAGATAACTCATGATGTTGCTCGACACGCCACCCGGACAACAGCCCACAAGCAGAATACCAAGAGCAAGGGCAGGGTCAAGATGCCACACATGCACAAGCAGATAAGCCACGCCCGGCATGATGATGAACTGTGCACAGGTGCCGATGAACACATCGAGCGGACGGCGCACAAGAATCTTGAAGTCGTCAGTGGTGAGAGTCAAGCCCATAGTGAGCATGATGACGCCGAGAATCACAGTTTGTGTAGTGCCACGCACCCAGTCGAAAGAATGCGGCAGGGAAAAAGCGAAGACCGCTATGGCGATGATAAACGCCGAAGTATAGTTGGCCAAGAATCGGCTGATGGCCTGAAGAGTTCTAATCACAGATCAAAAAGTTTTTAAGCTGGTTACACAATTCTGAAATCGGCGACAAAAGTACGAATAAATTCAATAGGTTAGCCCGCCCCAAGCAAGAATTAACCGTAAAAGCCCAATGCGGTTTACTGAACCACCGTCATTCCCACACTTCAATGCAGTTTCCGACAAATCGTCTCCACACCTTATCTATATATGCGCTTGGGAAACGAGGGGTGAAACCATCGTCGAAAACCCGAACATTTCGGTATAAGGCAGCATTTCTGCTCAAAACATTTTGGTATAAGGCAGAAATACCCTATCTTTGCCATCACAACTGGAGACCCAACCCCGACGACCTAGGCAAACAGACAGAAGGTCATCTGAAAGAGTTGGGACCAGTGATTAAGTATTCGCAATCAGGTGCTATGGCAGACAAAGACAACATACCCGAGATAATCCCTACGTTTGAAGAAATACGCAGGACCGACGAGACAGGACATGAGTATTGGAGTTCTCGAGACTTATGCTCAGCCATGGGATATTCCGCAAACTGGAAATTCCAAAGAGTCATCAACAAGGCAATAGATGTTGCCAATATCAAGGGGATGAATATCGGCGACCATTTCAACCAAACGGTTGAAATGGTTAAGATTGGCAGTGGTTCATTCCGGAAGGTAGAGACATTCCGTCTGTCACGTATGGCATGCATGATTATTGCCGAGAATGCCGATGGAAAGAAATTGCAGGTACAGCAGGCAAGAGAATATTTCTCGCAGTCAGTTACAGCCGCAGAGCTCATAAGCAACGCCCTGGAATCCAATATATTGTTATACAAGACGTCTCAAGGCGAGACCCATATTGAAGTCATCTTCAATAGCGAAACTTTTTGGATGTCGCAGAAGCGCATGGCAGAGTTGTTTGGGGTGGATCGGGCAACCATAACCTACCATCTCTCTCAAATTTACGAAAGCGGTGAGTTGAAGAAAGCGGCAACTTGTAGAAAAATTCAACAAGTTCAACTTGAAGGCGATCGTGATGTGGAACGCACACCTCTATTCTACAACCTTGATGCCATCATCGCCGTTGGCTACCGTGTCAACAGTTATCAAGCCACCCAGTTCCGCATCTGGGCCACTTCGGTACTGAAGGAGTTCATTGTGAAAGGATATGTGCTCGATGATGAGCGGTTGAAGCAAGGCAGGCATTTTGGCAGGGATTACTTCGACGACTTGCTGGAACGCATCCGCGAGATTCGCACCTCCGAGCGCCGCTACTATCAGAAGATAACCGACATCTATGCAGAGTGCAGTGCCGATTACGATGCCAAGTCAGAATGCACCCAACTGTTCTTCAAGATGGTGCAGAACATGATGCATTTGGCTGTCACCCATCACACTGCTGCCGAGATAGTCTACAACAGGGCAAATGCCAAGCAGCCGCACATGGGACTTACCACATGGAAGAATGCTCCTGATGGACGAATGCAGAAGTCCGACACAATAGTGGCAAAGAATTACTTGTCAGAAGCGGAACTGAACCAACTCAACCACATCACAACAGCCTTCCTCGACTTTGCCGAGACTCGAGCCCAGCGTCACATCATTACCACGATGAACGATTGGCGTCAGCGGCTTGCCCAATTTCTCACCGCTATGGACTATGATGCCGATACTTCAGCAGGCAAAGTATCGCAAGAGGAGGCAAGGGCAAAGGCTTATGGTGAATACGAGAAGTACAGACCCATTCAAGACCATTCATACATCTCCGATTTCGATCGGTTCAACAAGGCAAACGATGATACACCCTTGATCCCTTTCGACCTCAATCCCAGGGAACCCTGAATCATAAACACACATCTCCCCAAAGGCCATATACACTTTGCCCCGTTGAGACCACACCTTGCACTTTGCGGCCCAAATAGGCTGCAATTCTCCATTCCCTTCACCCAGAATATTTCGGTATAAGGCTGCATTTCCGCTCAAAACATTTTGGTAAAATGAATTTTATATGTAACCTCATACCACACAATGACCCCACTGCTGTAGGGCCACGGTTCATCGTCACCGTCTGCCGTGCGTGCGCAGTCTCCATTTCTACCACACGAAGCCGATGTGCCATAGTCATCTGATTTGTTTGCGTTTTGACCATGCTTCGTTCACCGCGTGGCGCAGATTGCTGATGCTGCACGTCACCCAAGGTGCCAACGGACGGACGACATCGAGGAAGCGCCGCTTCACCATTTCGTCCTTGCCGACTCTGACATCAGAGTCGTTCACCATGTCTACAATGACCATTGCCAGTTCCCTTGCACTTCTACACTCGCAAAAGAAGTGGAGTGCCGCATGGCATCCTCAAATTAAAGCCATCCGTATTCAAAACAATTCAAATAGTGTTCAACCATCTAAAAACCCAATGCAACTATGAACGAAAAGAAAGACATCTGGAGATTCATCCTCCAGACCATCGCAGCCATCGTGACGGCAGCCCTCGGCACCGCGTCATGCATCCGCACGTTCTGACAGCATCCCGTCAGCACTCCTACAGCAAAGGGGCTTCATGCCCCTTTACTTGTTTCCCCGTTCTTTGACTTATTGGAAGAATTATTGAACGCCCTTGCGCCAGGAGCAATGCTAGGAACCAGCTCTCTCTGAGAGCGTTAAAGCGAGCGCGGGAATCAGTGCGCGGCAAAACATTGCGAGCTGACGCCCTGGGTGCCATCGTCTACGCTCTCGGAGAGAGCTGACTCCTATTTCGTTCTTTGACTTATTGCAACACACATATATCATCCATCGTACCCGAACCGGTGCCATGCTTCGAGGACGAGGCGCTTGGTGCAGTTTGCTGTGGCCATGCTGCAATTGTTTCAATCCACGCACCCACATGGGGTGCGACGACTGCCACCTTTCAGTGCAGAAATACTATGAGGTTTCAATCCACGCACCCACATGGGATGCGACCGGGCTCTTAATTATGTTGCCAAATATTGTTGTGTTTCAATCCACGCACCCACATGGGATGCGACGGTGCTTCAAAAAATTGCTATTGGCGACTACCGAGTTTCAATCCACGCACCCACATGGGATGCGACCAAGACCAAAAGCATTGATAACGTGGCGGTCCTTGTTTCAATCCACGCACCCACATGGGATGCGACAAATGTCTGTTCGATAATGCCTTGATTAGCCTTGTTTCAATCCACGCACCCACATGGGATGCGACCTTCGACCGGATGCTTCACTGGGACGTAAGTGAGGTTTCAATCCACGCACCCACATGGGATGCGACGTATAGAGTGTGATAAGATGTACGAGATGCTAAAGTTTCAATCCACGCACCCACATGGGATGCGACAAGTCAAGGATGGCAGAAGGAGTAAGGTCGGAGGTTTCAATCCACGCACCCACATGGGATGCGACCATAATCCGTACCACATGATAGTCTATAACCCGGAGTTTCAATCCACGCACCCACATGGGATGCGACGCCAAATGCACGGGCGAAGCATCTCCATGAGATGTTTCAATCCACGCACCCACATGGGATGCGACGTAAAGTCAAAATCACCTTTGGTATAAGTACCAGTTTCAATCCACGCACCCACATGGGATGCGACCGGAAGCCTTAAGGGCATCATGCATGCCTACAGGTTTCAATCCACGCACCCACATGGGATGCGACATCATTTGCGGTCTCGATGGCATATATTTCTCCGTTTCAATCCACGCACCCACATGGGATGCGACCATGAGAAAGAGAAAGTACGTCTCTACTGGGATTGTTTCAATCCACGCACCCACATGGGATGCGACTTGTCAAGACTAATTTGGTAGTATGGAACACAAAGTTTCAATCCACGCACCCACATGGGATGCGACGATGAAAACAATCTACCGCACAAGGACAGAGAGGTTTCAATCCACGCACCCACATGGGATGCGACGGCTCACTATCAACGGACACTTTAGAACCCTGAGGTTTCAATCCACGCACCCACATGGGATGCGACTTAAGTTGTCGGACGTGACCACCCTTGTGAATGTTTCAATCCACGTACCCACATGGGATGCGACGGTACTAAGGTTTGGCTTCCGATTCGTGACCTTGTTTCAATCCACGCACCCACATGGGATGCGACTGATTAGACGGGGAGTTATAAGCATTTTTAGCTTGGTTTCAATCCACGCACCCACATGGGATGCGACACATTGTCCGTGGCGGTCTGCTCATCCTCGATGCGTTTCAATCCACGCACCCACATGGGATGCGACCCTGAGACGGCAGCACCTACATTAGAGTAGGCGCTAGTTTCAATCCACGCACCCACATGGGATGCGACATGGCATACAAGATGCCCATCACTCACCCAAGGGTTTCAATCCACGCACCCACATGGGATGCGACAGTAAAATAATCCTCTCCGTAATATACGGAAGTGTTTCAATCCACGCACCCACATGGGATGCGACTCTTTGTATTCAATCTCATCACCAACTGGGAGAGTTTCAATCCACGCACCCACATGGGATGCGACGGACGAATCGTCTCGAACAGTATAATCACCAACAATGTTTCAATCCACGCACCCACATGGGATGCGACCCGGGAAACCATTAATCCAATCACAATTATCATACGTTTCAATCCACGCACCCACATGGGATGCGACGTCAACGGCACAGTCTTCGATGACAGCATCATCGTTTCAATCCACGCACCCACATGGGATGCGACGAAATCATCAGACTTAAACGAAATATCAGAACGAGTTTCAATCCACGCACCCACATGGGATGCGACTGAACACCACGCTGCACACAAGACGAGGGATTGAGTTTCAATCCACGCACCCACATGGGATGCGACATTCAACCAAACTATTTGTGTTAAATGTTTAGTTGTTTCAATCCACGCACCCACATGGGATGCGACGTCCGATAGAGACAAATGTTATAGGGCAGAGCTTGTTTCAATCCACGCACCCACATGGGATGCGACACAAGAGACAATTAAGCATACTATTTCATCTACAGTTTCAATCCACGCACCCACATGGGATGCGACACTCTGATTGATGTGATCGTAGTACGTACCATCGACGTTTCAATCCACGCACCCACATGGGATGCGACCCGTATCTTTGCAACGTATTTATCAACCAATTAGTTTCAATCCACGCACCCACATGGGATGCGACTGTATTCTTGGGAGGAGAGCAAGCAGAGGTGAGTTTCAATCCACGCACCCACATGGGATGCGACAGATGCAAGAGGAGACCGCTGCTCTCCAAAACAAGTTTCAATCCACGCACCCACATGGGATGCGACCTACGGCATGCGTAGGGTTGTACTACACAAGCACGTTTCAATCCACGCACCCACATGGGATGCGACGCATTGATGGGTGCATACTGGAGCTGTGGCAGGTTTCAATCCACGCACCCACATGGGATGCGACTTGTACTAAATTATCATCTTCTGGCACTATCTCTGTTTCAATCCACGCACCCACATGGGATGCGACTCATTGATTATGTGTACGTCTCCGCTCCATCTCGTTTCAATCCACGCACCCACATGGGATGCGACCAAGGAAGGATAGACCAAAGTAACGAGATACAAGTTTCAATCCACGCACCCACATGGGATGCGACTTAAGAAATACGGGTTATCTTGATTTCGTGGAAGCAGTTTCAATCCACGCACCCACATGGGATGCGACACAACTATCAACTGCGTGGCGAGTTGCCACGAACGGTTTCAATCCACGCACCCACATGGGATGCGACCATCTTGCCCTTGCCAAGTAACAACCATTCTGGCGTTTCAATCCACGCACCCACATGGGATGCGACGCCGCATTCAATTGGTCGTTATCAAGGACTGACTTGTTTCAATCCACGCACCCACATGGGATGCGACGTGCCGGATGTGTCTGTCAATTCAAACAATGCATTGTTTCAATCCACGCACCCACATGGGATGCGACGATATGCGGTCAAGTGTTGCCAACGTCATTTCCGTTTCAATCCACGCACCCACATGGGATGCGACGCATTTTAAGTCTAATTTATAATAGTAATTTTATGTTTCAATCCACGCACCCACATGGGATGCGACTGATTAGATGGAGAGTTATAAGCATTTTTTGCCGAGTTTCAATCCACGCACCCACATGGGATGCGACTGCCATCCTTGTCGGTTTCGTTAAGGTCAAACGGGTTTCAATCCACGCACCCACATGGGATGCGACGGGAAAAGGTTTGCAATTCCCTCTGTGACTTCTTGTTTCAATCCACGCACCCACATGGGATGCGACGCGTCGATAGGTTTCTTCCAATACGTGTTGTCAAGTTTCAATCCACGCACCCACATGGGATGCGACCTAAATCCCAAAAAAAGAAAGGGTTTTAAAGGGGGTTTCAATCCACGCACCCACATGGGATGCGACCGCCAACACATTATTGATTGTCGCACGTTTCACAGTTTCAATCCACGCACCCACATGGGATGCGACTAAAATCGACTTTGCACAAGTTTGGTCCCCTTGGTTTCAATCCACGCACCCACATGGGATGCGACTTGGTCGTTATATCCCTGCTATCCAGATGGGTTCTGTTTCAATC
>CAVHYP010000012.1:0-49290 GCA_963640465.1 Bacteroidaceae bacterium
GGTCACCGTTCTCGAAAGTCTGCGTGCCAGTGGTGGCATCGGTTGCCACACGGGTTATGCCTCCTATTGCTGTTGATACGGTGATGTACTTTGATTGTGTGTTGACAGATTCATTGTCGCTGCTGCAACTGTTCATGCCCATGGCAAGAGCCACGATGGCAACTGAAAGGAATGTTTTCTTCATACTGTTATTATTTTTATTGTTTTATTGTTTGGGATTGAATATTTCTTCGTTGTAAGTCCAGCCTTCAGTCCAAGGGTTGATGACACATGTGGAGAGGCTCATGAATGCACGCATGGTGGGATATTCGAGTGCAACCTCATACTTGCCGCCAGGTTTCATCACAGGCGCCTCGATGCTGAAGTTACTCACATGCTCGTTGGCATCGGTCACTTGCAGCGAGAGCTTTGTCTTGATCTGTCCTTCGGCAGTAGGCATCAGTCGCAAGGTCTGCGTCTGGATGGTCGTGCCTTGTGCAGTGGTCGTAGGTAGCGTCACTGTAGCTACATCATCAACAGTCTGTGCCCTACTGGGATAGAAACCTGTGGCTGCATTGTTCACTGTACCCGTCAGGACCGACGATGCCGGAGCATCGGTAATGATGACGGTGAGTTCCGACATCATACGGCGGAGCGAATCGGTGACCACAGTCACTGCTTTGTCACCGCCCACCGTTGCTTCTGCCACACCATAGAACGCATGACGGGGAGAAGCGCTTGCCTCGGAGAGAGGGAACAGCAGGTCATCGAAATCCAATGCATCACTTGCTGCGAAGGGTGAAGTAAGATTGACAGCTGCCACCACCCTGTACTGACAGCTTTTAAGTTGCATACGCTTATGAGCCAAGGCTCGTACATCGGAAAACTCCAGTGATTCTACAAGTGAACCGTCGGAAGCATTGAACACCCAAAGGCGAATATTGTCGACGGCTGTGGCATCTTCGGAATTCAACCATGCAAGAGCTACGGACAGTCCGCCTTCTTCATCTTCATGCACATCGCTGTCACAACTTGTCATGGCAAAGGGAATGCACAGAAAAAGCTTCCATAGCCAAGTATATTTTGAAAAGTTTCTGTTCATCGTCTTATATGTAATAAGGTGTAACGTCATATAAAGCTTTACTTCTTTTGTTCCTCAGTCGAAACACGGCGTGCCTTCGATGCATCGGGTTCGTTGAAATCACTGCCCATACCAATGGTCTCGATGCGGTCGGTAGAGATACCCTGATCCACGAGCCAGTTCTTCACTGCCAAGGCACGAGCCTCGGAGAAAGACTTGTTTATGCCAACGGAACCTTCAGTGTCGCACCAGCCTTTGATTACGACCTTCATGCCCGGGTGGTCATTCAACTTGTGCTTAATCTCCTGTAACTTCGTTTCTTCCGAATCGGGGATGTCTTTTTGGTTGAATGCAAAGTAAATGTCTGGGAAAGAAATCTCCTTCGTGCCGTCTGCAGAAATGATGGTTACAGGCTTGGCTGTTCCCTCTGCAATGGTCGGAGCTTCAGTTTCTTCAGGACAAACCACAATCGAATTCACCGGTGCTTCCTTCACTGCTTTTTTGACTTTACCAAAGTGGAAACCGAGGCGCAGACCGCTTTCCCACACAAAGTTGTTCTTGTGCAGGTATTCGGGTATGGCATCCATCTTGCTGCCGGTGAGGACGGTGATGCCCGAGTAAATGCCGAGTTGTAGATGGCGGTTGATGTTGCAAGCCACCTGCAAGCCACCTCCATATCCGAAGTGCCATTTGCTGTCGCCTTTCATTTTGTCCGCTCCATCGGCAATTGTCTGGATATTGGTCTTGGTGCTTACGGCATAGACGTGGGGAGAAAGACTGACTGACCAACGGATATACCTTGTCTTATTGAAGAGTCCGAGAACATTGACGTTGAGCCTTGCTCCATACAGTCCGATGCTCATCTTACTCTGCAGTTCGCTGTAGTTCCAACCTTCCATATTCAATACAGAGGCATTGTAACGCACACCATCAATGCCAAGCCAATAATCACGTTCTACGCAGCAGTCGCGGGCTGAGAGCGTCGTCTGCCCATATTTGGCAGTAAGCTCAGCCGACAACACGGGATTGAACTTATAGCCACCATAGAGACCGCCCGTCCATCCGAGGTGAGTTTTGTCGTGTCCGAAACCTGAGAACGTGCTTATGCCAAATGGCACGCCTCCATCAATGCCAAGGTACCATCCATGCGACGGCATGATTTCATCGACATTCATTGCGTTTTGGGCTGAAAGCGATGAATTCATCGACAACATGCCACAGATAGTCAATAAGGATAAATAAGTTCCACTCTTTCTCATCAGTATCGTTATTTGATTTTGCAGATATGTTTCTGACGACAAATATATTGATAATAAATGAAAAAGAGCAACCTTAAAGGCGAAATTCTTGAAAACTTTTGTTGTTAGAGCAATTATTTGTTGTTAGAGCAATTTTTCTTCCTCCATTTGCCAGGAGAAACGCCTTCCTTGTCGGTAAATACTTTTATGAAGTAACTTTGGGAAATGAACCCGGTGGAATCGCAGACGTCTTTGGCTGATTGCTTTGGATTGCTGTTGAGTAGTTGTTTGGCATATTCAACACGAAGGTTTGCTATCCATTCACGGAACGACATGCCATAATTTTGCTTGATGTAGGTGGAGAGATAGGTTCGGTTAGTTCCAATCTTGTTGGCGATTTCTTCGATGGTGATGCCGGGACTGGTGAAACCGTCAAGCGAAACCCATTCTGCAAGTTTTTTCTCAATGTTGTCAGAAACGTCGGGTGACATATCCAGTTGATTCGTCTTTTCTTTCTCGTCAGAATCCTTTGGCTCATATTTCCCAGGTTGCAACTCTTCCTTGGCAGATGACTCCAAGATGGTTTCCACCTGTTCGTAGAAAATCAGGTAATTCATGTAGGAACAATAGAGGTATATATAAAAAGGTATGGATGAGAGAATCCAGATGAATACGAATTCATCGGGTAGGAAAGTAAGCAGACCGCAACTCACACCGTAAATGACTGCCCACCATGTAAAGATAGACATCCAGCGAATGTAGGCAGCGATATTCTCGGAATGAGTGTCGTCGAAGAGTTCTACTGCCCGATGATAGGTCTTGATGATGCGGCGCGAGAGATAGATGCCGTATGCCAGCAACCATGCAACCAGGACTAAAATGCCCATGTGGCAAATCATGCCAGAGGGGAAGACAAACAAAACGATACATGCCAATGCAGTCAGCGCCAGCCAATACACGATGTTCCTGATGAATCGCACTTTCGTGACATAAAAACGATTGAGAAGCATGATGAGCGCTGCACTGAAGAGCCAGTAGGAGAGGAAGTAAGTGGAGAGGTTCATCACGATGGCAGCTTCCTGGTTCTTGAACCGCAAACCTACAAAAAGGTGCACCGCATAGTTAGCAACCAATACAAGCAACGCCGCACCCATGATACGGCGCGAACGTTTGTAGTTCCTGAAAACTGGTTTGTCGGGTGTCTTGCCTACAAAGAAATAGAAGGCAAAGAACAGCATCAATGTTAGTGCAATACCCAACGAAATTCTGTATATGTCGTAGTCCATTATGTTACCGATGAGATAAGGAGGTTCATATTCCTTGTTGTGGTATCAAAAGCAGGGTAACCGGTCGTATTCTTAGGTAACCGGTCGTATTGGCTTACACAACTGGTCGCATTAGCTCAGACAACCGGTCGTATTCTCTATTTCCCTGTCCTGTCCTTTTCTATGAGTCGGAGGAGGTGGTCAACAGCCTCGTCCTCAGGGATATTCTGCTCGATGCAGACTTTCTGTTTGTAGAGGCTGACCTTGCCCACACCCGCGCCTACATAGCCATAGTCGGCATCTGCCATTTCGCCCGGTCCGTTTACGATGCAGCCCATGATGGCAATTTTCAGACCTTTCATCTGACTGGTTGCAGCCTTTATCTTGGCAATCGTCTCCTGTAGATTGTAGAGGGTACGTCCACAGCCTGGGCAACTGATGTATTCGTTTCGTGTGATGCGAACGCGTGTAGCCTGCAGAATTCCGTAGGCAACAGGGATTTCGCATTCCGGTTCTTCGCTCAGACTCACGCGGATGGTGTCGCCAATGCCGTCCACCAGCAGCGAACCGATGCCGACAGCACTCTTCAGTCTGCCGTCCTCGCCTTCGCCGGCTTCAGTCACACCGAGATGAATCGGGAAATGCATGTCTTCCTTGTCCATTGTCTTGACCAGCAGACGCACCGTAGTAACCATCACCACAGTGTTGCTTGCCTTGATGGAAATCACCACGTTCATGAAATTCTCACGCACACAGATGCGCAGAAACTCCATGCAACTCTCCACCATTCCTTCCGGAGTGTCGCCATAACGGCTCATGATGCGGTCGGACAGCGATCCGTGGTTCACTCCTATTCTTATAGCAGTGTGGTGCTCCTTGCAGATATTGAGGAAGGGGATGAATTTTTCCTCAATCTTCTTTATCTCGCAGGCATATTCCTCGTCGGTGTAGTCCAGGTGGAGGAACTTGCGTGCCGGGTCAACATAGTTTCCCGGATTGATTCTCACCTTGTCGGCATAAAGCGCTGCCACATCTGCCACCTTTGCATTGAAATGGACATCGGCAATGATAGGTACTGTGTAGCCGTCGCGCCGCAGTCCTTCCTTTATGTTCTTGAGGTTTTCTGCCTCGCGTATGCCTTGGGTTGTCAGGCGGACATATTCGCCTCCTGCATCCACAATTCGTTTTATCTGGGCAATGCAACCATCGGTGTCCATCGTCGAAGTGGTACACATGGATTGCACTCTCACAGGGTTGTCGCCTCCCATCGGGAGGTTTCCCACCTGTACCTCTACAGTCTGTCTTCTCATAGATTGTTCAGATTCAGTATCTTCTGTGCAAATACAGCTGCGTTCTTGGCTCCGTCGATAGCCATGGTGGCAACTGGCACGCCGGGAGGCATCTGTACGATGGCGAGCAATGCGTCCATGCCCTGGAGTGCGCCCGACTTGATTGGCACACCGATTACTGGGAGAGAGGTATAGGCTGCAATCACTCCTGGCAATGCAGCTGCCATGCCTGCTCCTGCTATAATCACTTTAATGCCTCTGCTCTTTGCGTTCTTTGCAAACTCAGCCACACCTTCTGGATTGCGGTGGGCAGACATCACGTTCACTTCAAAAGGAATGTTCTGCTCCTGAAGATAGTTGGATGCTTTTTCCATCACTGGCATGTCGGACTGACTGCCCATGATGATTGATACTACTGGTTCCATATCGTTTTATAGTTTAGTTTATGATTCTATTCCGTTGATTTTTTATATTTCTGTTTATTCGTTGTATTCGATCAAATCGTTGTATTCGATTGATTCATTGTTCCGTTATATTTCGTTGCAATATCATGTCCCGTTGTTCTGTAATATTCCGTCGCTTATATTCGTCCATCTGTCTATATCCAGGCAATCAAGATGAAAGTCATGGCGCTCACTGCTCCGATGAGGAAGCCTACGAGTACTTGCGACAGACTGTGCTGGCGCAATATCATGCGGCTTGTGCCCATCACTCCTGATAGCAGTAGCAGGCAGCACATCGGCATGATGGGGTTGAAATAGAACAGGTAACTGAACGAAATCACCGTTCCGAACAGTCCGCCCATTCCTACCATGTGGGTGCTCACTTTCCACCATATGTTCACCAGTGCACAAATCACACCTGCCACCAGTGTTGCCAAGATTATGCCACGCATGAAAAGTGCTGTGTTCAGCTTGATGAACAGCAGTTCGCATGCCACGTAGCAAGCTATGGTGATGAAATAAGGCAGATGGCGGTGCTCACGATGGCTGAGCTGCCAGTTCGACCATTTGTTGAGCTTGCGGAAAATCTCAATCGTGAATGTAGGCAACAGGATGGTGAACAAGCACACTACGGATATGATGAACACCTTGTATTGCCAGGGCCACATCCTCAGATAGCTGAAAAGGAACAGCCAGATGAAAGCCCACAAAGGAGCATAGAATGGGGAGAATATAGCTGAATAGATATTCGCAATCCGTATGAAGAGTTTCACATTCATAATACCCTCCTTTCGCTTGTTGACAGGATTCCCATCTCACTGCGGTATTTAGCCACAGTGCGCCGGCTTATGTTCAGGTTTTCTTTCGTCAGCAGCTCCACGATTTTCTGGTCGGACAATGGCTTGTGCTTGTCCTCGGCATCAATCAGTTGCTGGATTTTTTCCTTTATTTCCTTGTGTTCGAGCGCTTCGCCTTCGGCATTGGTGCGAGCACGGAGGAAGAAAAAATCGAGCGGATAGAGGTGCCAGTCGACCAGTGCATATTTGCTTTTTCTCACTCGCGAGATAGTGGATATGTCGAGGTTGGTCTGCTGTGCCACGTCAATCAGTCGCATTGGCAGCAGTCTCGACTCGTCTTGGGTCAGGATGAAGTCGCGTTGGAAATTGACGATGGCTTTCATGGTGGAATACAACGTGTGCTGGCGCTGGTGTATGGAGTCGATGAACATCTTTGCGCCTTCCACCTTCTGTCGTGTGTATTCGAATGCCTGTTGTTGCGACTTGCTCATCTTGCCTCCGTTCTTTTGGTATGCCTTGAGCTGCGATTCATATTCGGGAGAGACTCTTAGTTCGGGAATCTCGCCCGTGTTCAGTTCTACGCTTATGTCGCCTTCCGGCGAGGTCTCAATGATGAAGTCGGGAATGATGGTCTGCGCCCTGTCTTCCGACGATTCGCTCAGTGCCAGTCCTGGATGCGGGTTCAGTCGTGAAATCCCGTCCAGTGCCTGCTGCACTGTATCTACCGACTGGTTCAGCTTTCTGGCAATTTGGTCCACCATATTGCGCTGCACCTCATCCATGTAGTTGGTCACTATCTCCTGCTCTAGCTTCAGAACGTCTTTGGCCCAGCCGTCGGTCGTCTCTGCCATTTTCCGATCAATCTGTATGAGCAGGCATTCCTTCAGGTCTCTTGCCCCGATGCCTGGCGGATCGAACCGGTGCAGGATTTTCTGTGCTTCCTCCAGTTCCTCGATGCTTGCGTCGATATTGAAGTTGAAGAGCAGGTCGTCGGAAATGCCCTGTAGCGAACGGTCGATGAAACCGCGGTTGTCGAGTGTTCCGATGAGGTATTCCACGAGCTCTTGCTGCTTGTCGGTCAGGTTGTAGTCGTAGATCTGGTGTTTCAGATCTTCGATGAACGACCTTGTGTCGCCAATCGGGATTTCCTCCTCCACCTGGCGTCCGGAAGAAGGGGCATACACCGGGATGTCGTCGTCGCCGTATTGTTCTTCGTCGTCGCCCTGTTGCTTTTCTGAAGTCTGCATTTCGTCGCCGAATTCATCGTCTGTCCCGGCTTCCTCATTCGCATCGTTTTCGCCGTGTCCTTCCTCCAGTGCCACATTGTCGTAGAGTTCAGTCTTCACCATGTCCTCCAGCTCCACCACTGGCAGCTCCACCAATTTCGCCACCATGAGTTGCTGAGGTGTCAGTTTCTGCAACTGCCTCTCTACCTGTTGCTCTATTTGGGTGAGACTCTGCGGCATCGTTTTTCCTTACTATTATATAAATGTATTTATCTGCGGTTGTTGAGCAACATCAGAATATAGTAGAAGAGAGTGGCAAGCGAAGCCAATGCAGCAACCACATAGGTGTAGGCAGCTGCCTTCAGTGCGCTGACCGCATTGTCGTGGGTCTCCGCATCGGTCAGTCCGCGCGAGTCGAGCCATTTCACCGCTCTGCGGCTGGCGTCAATTTCCACGGGCAGTGTGACCAATGAGAAGATGGTGGTGAGCGAATAGAGAACTACTCCCACTGCCATTACAGTGGAATTGCCCGTGTAGCTGAGCAGAAGCATTCCACCGAGCAGAATCCATGTCATCCATCTCGATGCGATGTTGACCACCGGCACCAGTTTCGATCTCATGGTGAGCGGTCCGTAAGCCGTTGCGTGTTGCACGGCGTGTCCGCATTCGTGTGCTGCCACTGCAGCAGCCATGATGCTGTTACTGCCATATACGCCTTCACTCAGGTTGAGCGTCTTGTCCATCGGATTGTAGTGGTCGGTCAACTGACCGGCAACACTCTGCACCCTTACGTCGTGGATGCCGAAATCGGAGAGCATCAACTCGGCTGTTTCCTTGCCGGTCATTCCACGGAACGACCTCACCTGAGAGTATTTCTTGAATTTGCTCTGCAGGTTGGATTGCACAAGCCAGCTCACGAGGGCTACCCCAAGAAAGATAATCCAGTAGAGAGTCGACATCGAGATGCCGCTCATCCCATATCCGCCGTCCATGTAAATTGCGTCCATATTCTTATGACTTTACCGTTTTTCTTATTTGTCCAGACTTTCGTTGTAGTCGAGTTCAGCCTGCACCACGAAGAACACGTCCTCAGCTTCGAATTCGCCGATCTTGTCCTTTTGTGCCTGCTTTACAATGTATTGTGCCACATCGTCTACATCCACGTCAATGTATCCGTCCTTGTCAGCTTCCTTGCTGGAGAAGTACTCCAGGAGCACATCGATGATGTAGTAGATGTCGTCTTCCGTAAACTTTTCCTTCAGGTCCTGCGGCAGTTCGTTGAGGATGTATGCCACTTCCTGTGCGTCTTCCTCGGCACCTTTCATCAGTTCGTCATCAATTCCAGCCATAATCAGAGTATTGCCTTGAGTTTGTCCTCGAGCACACTCTTCGAGCACGCTCCCACTTGCTTGTCCACTACCTCACCGTTCTTGATGTAGAGCACGGTAGGGATGTTGCGAATGCCGAACTTAGAAGCCAAGTCGTCCTCGTCCTCCACGTTCACCTTGCCGATATTTGCTTGTCCTTCATACTGCGCAGCCAGTTCCTCAACCAGCGGAGCAATCTTCTTGCATGGTCCACACCATGTAGCCCAAAAGTCAAGTACCAGTGGTTTGCCCTGCGCAACCAGTTCATCGTAATTCTGTGATGTAATTTCCATAATTATCCTTTTCAATTATAAGTTTGTGATTTGGACTACAAAGATAGAAATTTATTCGTTAGCCATGCTCAATAAATCCGGAAATCTTTTTGCAAGGCACAAAAAAACAGTTGCGGAACCACGGATGAGTCATGCGTAACATGGATTTTCCTTCAATATGGATGAACTGGGTACGGAAGTATTACGAATGTGAGGAGCAATGCGGAGGGCTTGATTATTCAATATTAATTACCATGTAATGAACCATTAATCCGACATTTTGATGATATTTTCAGCACAGCCTTTCCTCTCCTCATTTCATGCCCTACAAGAAAAATTTTTTTTCCTGACTAGAAAAAAAATTTTCTCTGACCAGGAAAAAATCTCTGACCAGGAAAATAAAACGGGCTGTTTTACGGGTCTTGCAATTCTCATTGTGACGTACGAAAATCCTCTGAATTTAACATTTTACCATTTCCTCTCTCTTCGGCCGCTTCCGCACCCAAATTCGGACGTATCTGGTTCGGTATTTCGAGAGATTTCTCGATGTTTCCCCTTCAATTCACGTAGTTTCCAATCAAAAACCACGAGAAAATCGCGAAAAAGAAGAGTGTTAAAATGATAAGAACTAACATTCCAACCTAAGAAACTCGTGCACAAACCCGCGAAAACAGAGTGTTTTTGTGGGATAAACTGTCAGGAACCACTATTTGTCGCATTTAACTGTGATGCTATTTTATTCTATTAACTTTTATATATCACTACTATTCAGTATATTATGAATTTTATTAACGCACATTACGTGACGGTGACAGTTGTGACAGCTGTTTTTAAGATGCCCATACATTTGCAGATTTCCGGCCATTTTCATATAACCATCTAATTATTAACTATATAAACAGTATAAACAGAAAAAGCGCCAAAACATGGGTACCTTATTTTTTCTTGTCATAACTGACACAACTGTCATGGTCAAGGCTTTCAGAATCTTTTTTGATGGAAATAAATGAAAGTCTTGAGTCTGCACGGGGAAATATTGAACAAATACCAGTAAGAACTTTCGGAGAAAGCAGGCTTCTATATAACAAAATTGTATTTATCCGAATATCAAAGTCTTGCGTCTTTACTCTTTTGACTCAATTTTGTCATTTTCCTTTCGTTTGTTTGAAACTCATGCAGTACGTCTGGCGCTGCTTTACGAATCGAGAGTTTTACCCGAAGTAAACGCATCATGTTTGACCTATACGCATCATGTTATTTTCTGCTGCACAATAGTGATGTCTGCACTTTGCATAGGTAGTGCGGGGTCTAACTATCTGAGTACCATTTATTTGGCAAGGAGCCTTCTATGAAAGGCTTTTACCACCTATGTTACGTTTATGTGAAATTACGATGTTTCTTGTGTAGGTGAAGAAACCTACGGACTGGCCGAGAATCAGTACGGGGTCGAGGCGGAAGATGCCGTAGCTCACGATGATGGCACAGCCGATGAGGCTGATGACCCAGAAGCCGACGGGGAGGATGGACATGTGGCGGCGGTAACTGTAGTGCCACTGGTAGATGAACCGGAGAGTGAAGACTATCTGACCGGCTGAACCCCATGCCAACAGAGGTATGGACACTGCTTCGTTGTGGAAGAAACTGTTGACAAAGTCTTGAATGTCGCTCAGCATCATCCCGATGGCAATGAAGGGTAGGGAAATGACGCACACACGGATGAACAATGGTACACGGTGCCAGATACCCTTGATATCGAGGTTCCAGATGTAGATGTAGTAGCTGATGAGCTGTCCGAGGATGATGGCAAAATCGTCGCGTATCCATCCGTAGACGAAGAGCAGTATGCTGCCAACCAGCGAGCAAATCCAATACCAGTTGGGCGACACCACTTTCTTTGCCTTTTCCGACATGATCCACTGAATCAACATTCGTGCCGAGAAGAATGCCTGGGCAAGGAAACCGATGGCATAGATGTAGGGTGCTGAATGCTGCATGGGCTTAGATGCTGATGTTGTTGTTGTCGATATGGTAGCGGATGTAGCGTTTCTTCATCCATCGGTAGGCGAAGCAATCTACGAACGGTCCTTTCAGGCGGTTCCACAGATGGTATTTCGATGTGCCGGCAATGCGCGGATAGCAGCGTACTGGCATCTCCTTGTAGCTGCCACCTTCGAGCGACATGAGTGCAGCAAGGAAGCGGTGCATGCCGTCGAAGAACGGGAGGCGCTTGGCATAGGATGTCCACATGATTTTGAGCGGACAGCCGGTGTCGGTGGCGTAGTCGCCAGTCATGCTCCGGCGGAATCCGTTGGCAATCTTCGACTGGAGTTTCTTGAAGGCTGTGTCTTTGCGCTGTGCCCTGATGCCTGCCACCAACTGGTGGTCGTCGGCATATTGCAGCAGCTGGTTAAAGTCCTCGGGGTTGGTCTGTAGGTCGGCATCGATGTAGCCGGTGAACCGGCTCTCAATGGTGTCGATGCCAGCTTTGATGGCAGTGCTCAGTCCGTGGTTTTCGTTGGAACTGATGAAAAAGAAGTCGTTGTGGCGGCTGCATATCTCTTCAATCTTCTGTAAGCTGCAGTCGCTGCTTCCGTCGTTCACGAAGAGTACACAGCTTTTCACTGATGCCTTGGGCAGGAACTCTGCCATTGCTTTCTCTACTCGGTCGAGGTTGTCTGCCTCGTTGTATACTGGTACAATAATCGACAGTACGAAATTTGCTGTTTGATTCATTGCTTTATTGTTGTTTCTAAGTTTCACTTGTTTCTTTGTTTCTCAATCTTCTTGTACCCGGTCTCCGGCTTCTTTCCTTTCGGTTTCTTGTCCTCCGGTTTTCACCGTCCTCCCTTTCATTATTCTTTTGCGCTTACCAGGCTCACATAGTTGAGGAAATCATCGATGTAGTGGCGGTGGTTGCGCGGAAGTTTATTGTCATCGAAAAGTCCGTAGTTGTGGATTTCCACTTTCTCAAGTACAGATGCCGGCAATTCCTTTTCCAGCGGTTGCCTTATGACAACTGCCATCGGCAGATGCTGCATGACTGTTGCGCTGTCGCTGATGTCAAGCGGCAAAATCTTCCTGCCTGCTTCGTACACCAGTTCGATGCGGAGAGGTTCGTCGGCAGAGTGATAGAACGGCACGCCCTTCAGTTCCTCGTTTCCGTGGAGCAGATGGATGCTTCGTGCTTCGGGATTGCCTACGGCAGATCCTACGACGGGGAGCATCAGCAACTCGATGACGGCAAACACTGTTGCTATGCATGCGATGAATCTTGCCGGATGCCACTTGATGATTGAGTGGACCATGATGCAGGCAATCGCAAGAACAGTGACGGCTATAACTGTTTCTGCCGGGACACTGATTATGCCTTTCCTCACTCCGAGGAAGTAGCCAAGCACAGGAATTGCCACCACAATGCAGGTCACTGTCCATCCGTTGACGGGGAAGAGCCATCGACTGAACTTATCAGTATGCTTGCCTTGGCAAAAATGCATGACGAGCGTGCCTACGAGCATGGAGCAAGGGGCGAGGAGCGGAAGCAGATAGCGGGTCTTTTTCTCGGGCATGAGTGAGAGCAGCACGAGGCAAGCCAACGACCATGTGAAGAAGATTATATACTCGCGCTTCATCGTGATGTGGCGCTTCCAGTAGAACACTGCCAGCGCTGCCAACATGAGGATTGCCCAAACTCCCATCTCGAGGAAAAACTGCCAGTAATACCACCAGGGACGCACATTGTGGTTTGCCCAACTGGATGACTCCTTTTGGAACACGTATGTGGATTCTTCGGGATGCATCAACAGAAGATAGATGTACCACCAACTGCCTATGGCAATCATGATGAGCAGCATCATTGCTATCCCCATCCATTTACCCTTTATGCTGGGACGGAGGAAGACTATCAAGACGATGAGATAAGGCAGCAGAATGGTGTAGAACGACACTGGACCTTTGCTCAGGAACGATAAGCCGAGGAACAAGCCTGCCAGTGCAAACCCGCGGTTGGAGTGGCAGTCCTCGCACAGTGATCTTGTGAGGAAATAGACGGCAGTCATCATGAAGGCATGGCAATAGATGTCCCATGTGGCTGATCGTCCCATGAGAATGAGGTTGTAGCACGTGAGGAACACGGCGGTGGAAACCAAGGCGAAGTCTCTGCGCCGGGAGATATAGTTTGCTAGGAGGAAAAGGAAGGCAGTCCAGAGAACGCCCATCACTCCTGCTGCACAGCGCTGGGCAACCATACTGCCCGGAGCAATCATCTCCATCAGTCCTGCCACCCATGTGGGCAAAGGTGGTTTCTCCAGCCGGAGTTCTCCGTTCATGGTGGGCACCAGCCAGTTGCCGTCGCTCACCATCTCCCTGCCCGTAACAATGTTTCTCGATTCCATTATGTCGGTGGGAAGAACGCTGATATTGGCAAAGAACGTTACCAACACGAATGCCAGCAACATTACGAGTCTGTAGTCTTTCCGTTTGTCCATTAAATTTTTGATCATCTCTGATTCAGATTCCGGTTGTTTGTCATTTTGATAACATGTTCGCCATGAAAGTCTTGAAATCCGTGTTCCAATACTATTCATTATGCAAATATACAAAGATAATTCATAAGAGAAGGGAGAAAATACGCAAAAAATCTGATTGCCCGCCTGTTTGCCCCTAGTTTTCCTTCAAATGAAACGGCAACTTACGGCAGACAGTCCTCCTTGTCTGTCACCTCATGTTGTTCCGGTAGACGAAGGGTGTGACTCCCACTGTTTTCTTGAAGAGACGAATGAAATAGGAGTGGTCGTTGTAGCCCAGGTTGTAGGCAATCTCCTTGATTGGCATTTCCTCGGTGACGAGCATCAGTTCCGCTCGGTCAATCTTTTTTCTGATGATGTATTGCGTGGGCGGCATGCCGATGGTGCGGACGAAAAGGCGGATGAAATGCGACTTGGTGACGCAGGCAATGGAAGCCAAAGTGTCGATGTCAATCACACTGTAGATGTTGTTGTGGATGTAGCTGAGCACATCTGCCAGCCGTTTGTCCTGAGTCCAGACCCTTGGCTTTGCTTTCTTCACGAAGCGTGAGAAGAGCATGAGCATGCTACCGCGCAATTCCAGTTTTACATCGAGCGGATGATTGTTGTAGCGATGCACATAGTCGATGAACTTTCCCATGTAATCGTACGAAGACGGGTCGCTGGCAGGCAGTTCCGCTTCGGGATGGTGGCTGCATATGTTGCTGAAGATTGCTTCGTCGAGCGCATCTGCATCCACATCGACAGGGAATTCATAGAAATCAAAGATATCGGTTTCCTTCTTGAATCCTTCATAGAAATGGAGGTAATAGTGGCAGAACTTGCTGGTACATTCATAGCTGTGCATTGTGTGCGCAGGAATGATGTACATGTGCTGAGGTTTCAGCTCTATCTCCTTGTCGGGCAAGATGAGTTTGGCACGCCCTTCAGTGACCAGATATATTCGGGTGAAAGGCGAAACTACATTTTTCCAGTTCCAGTCGCCGTTCATGCGGGCGAAACCTACGTTCAGCATCTGGAAGTTCAGCGATTCTATTGGTATATTCATATAGTATCGATATGCATTGATGTTGCAAAAATACGCACTTAATTCCAATTATTACCCATATTTGCGGTAAAAAATCAATTTCGTCCTATCATACAACAAAATAATGCGGTGTTTTCAGTTTGGTTTGACGTACTTTTGCAAACGAAATTCAAGCACGATAACTATGACTGGATATAAACAGAAGAAATACCCGTTCCCCATCAAACGCTATGTTCAATGTCTCGACTTGCATTCTGATGAGGAAGCAATAAAGGAATATCGGAAGTTGCATTCGCAGGAATGCCACTGGAAGGAAATCAGAGATGGCATTCGGGAGGTCGGCATCCTGGAGATGGAGATTTACATAGCGGGCAACCGGCTCGTGATGGTGGTTGACGCACCTGAAGACCTCGACTGGGATGCATCGATGGCAAGGTTGGCAACTCTTCCCCGACAAGCTGAATGGGAGGAATTGGTTGGCAAATTCCAGAAATGCGGCAAGAATGCCACGAGCGACGAGAAGTGGCAGATGATGGAGAGAATGTTTTACCTTTATGAATAAGGGGATGTTTCACTTTTACGAATAAATAAGAACTTATTATGCAATATCGAGAATTGGGAAAGACAGGCTTGAAGATTTCAAACCTGAGTTTCGGCGCTTCCTCACTGGGCAGTGTTTTTCATGAGACCAAGGAAGCAGAGAGTATCAAAGCAGTTGAGACTGCCATCGACGGCGGCATCAATTTCATCGACGTGAGTCCTTACTACGGCCACTACAAGGCTGAAACAGTCTTGGGAAAGGCTCTGAAGATAATTCCGCGCGACAAGTACTATTTGTCGACAAAGGTGGGACGCTATGGCAAGGACGGCAAGAATACTTGGGACTACAGCGGTAAACGTGCCACAGAAAGTGTTTACGAGAGTATGGATCGGCTCAATATCGACTACATTGACCTCATCAATGTGCACGACATCGAGTTTCAGTCAGCCCTGCCGGGCGGACTGGAGAAAGTGTGTGAAGAAACCTTGCCTGCCCTGGTGGAACTGAAAAAGAAAGGAGTGGTGGGCCATGTTGGAATCACTGATCTGCAACTGAAGAACCTCAAGTGGGTGATTGACCACTCGGAGGAAGGCACAGTGGAAAGTGTGCTCAATTTCTGCCACTATTGTCTGAACGATGACGAGTTGGTTGACTATCTCGATTATTTCGAAGAAAAAGGAATAGGAGTGATCAATGCATCACCCCTCTCAATGGGACTGCTCACCATGCGTGGAGTTCCCGACTGGCACCCGGCACCAAAGCCGTTGGTTGAGGCATGTGCCAAGGCTGCCCGTTATTGTCAGGAGAAAGGCTATCCGATTGAGAAACTTGCCATCCAGTACAGTGTTGCCAATCCTCGGATTGCCGGCACGCTCTTCTCTTCATCCAATCCGGAAAACGTAAAGCGCAACATTGAATGGGCAAACCTGGAAGCCGATGCGCAGATGGTGGCAGAGGTGAGGAAGATCATTGGCGACCAGCAGCGTGTAAGTTGGGCAAACTCTTAACCGGACAGCAGTATGATAATCGACGCACACAGTCATCTTTGGCTGAAGCAGGATACGGAAGTTGAGGGACAGCGCATCCAGACGCTGTCGCCCAATGGTTCGCGATCGGCCTTCTTCGGCGAGGAAGTGCAGATGTTGCCTCCATTCATGATTGACGGAGTGAACTCGGCTGAAGTCTTCCTCTCTAACATGGACTATGCGCAAGTGGGTGGAGCTGTTGTCGTGCAGGAAATCATCGACGGCAATCAGAACGATTATCTCTCCCGGGTGCAGCAAACGTATCCCAACCGTTTCTGCTGCTTGGGCATGGCAAACACACTGGAGGAGGCGGAAAAAGCTGTAGGACAAGGACTGAAAGGCATTGCCATTCCCGGACACCGTCTTTTGGCTACGTCGCTTTTGGAGAAAATGCCGCTATTCAAGTTTCTTGAGGAGAAGGGACTGATTCTGTCCATGTGTCTGGCTGACAACGAGCGTCAGATAGCAGAGATGGGAGAGGTGATTGAGGAATGTCCGCGGCTGAAGGTGGCAATAGGACATTTCGGCATGCCGACCACGGAGTCGTTCCGTTCACAGGTGATGCTGGCACGCAAAGGTGGTGAAGTGAGGATTGAGTCGGGAGGCATCACATGGCTCTACAATTCGGAGTTCTATCCCTATCCCTCAGCAGTCAGGAGAATTCGTGAGGCTGCCGACTGGGTGGGTGTCGACCGCCTGATGTGGGGAAGCGATTATCCGCGCACCATCACAGCCATCACCTACAAGATGTCGTACGACTTTGTGCTGAAATCTGCGGAGTTGTCGGATTCATTCAAGAAGCAGTTCCTGGGCGAGAATGCCTATGCTTTCTATGGATTCCACGACCTCCCCGAATTACCTTATATTAAAAATATGTCGGAGTAAAAACCTAACGGCGGTGATTTCTTTAGCCGTCCAAAACCAAAAACTGATGAACAAAAAATTATTTCTTCCTTTGATACTTGTGTTTTCACTGTTCTTTCTGTGGGCAATCAGCAGCAACCTGTTGCCTACAATGATAAGGCAGTTGATGAAAACCTGCGAACTGAATACCTTTGAAGCGTCCTTCACTGAGAGTGCCTATTGGCTGGCATATTTCATTTGCCCGATACCGATAGCCATGTTCATGAAGCGGTTCAGCTATAAGGCAGGCATCGTGTTTGGCTTGCTGCTGGCTGCAGTGGGAGCATTGCTGTTCTTCCCTGCATCCTCTGTCAATTCCTATGCTCTCTATCTTTGCGTATTCTTTGTGATTGCCACGGGAATGTGCTTCCTCGAGACAGCTGCCAACCCTTATGTCACGGTGCTGGGCAAGCCCGAGACAGCTCCACGCCGACTGAATCTTGCGCAAGCAATCAACGGCTTGGGGGCATTCGTCGCTGCCATGTTTCTCAGTAAGGCAGTCTTGGGCAGCGGCAAATTCTCGCATGTCTATATGCTGCTGGGAGGCGTACTGATATTGATGGCTTTGGTCTTTGTCTTTTCCCATTTGCCGAAAACGGAAGACGAACTTGAGGCAAAGCAGACTAAGGACAAACAGCCGGACACCAAACTGATTGATTTCTCTGTGCTCCGCCGTTCACATCTTCGCTGGGGCGTCATTGCCCAGTTCTTCTACAATGGTGGACAGACTGCCGTCAACAGCCTTTTCCTCGTCTATTGCTGCACCTATGCTGGAGTGGAGGAAGGCGAGGCAACAACTTGGTTTGGCATCTACATGCTTTGCTTCCTCGTTGGCAGATGGTTCGGCACCCTGCTGATGGGACGGTTCAAACCTCAGAACATGCTGCTGGTTTATGCAGTAATCAATGTTTTCCTTTGCGGAGTGATTGTGGCAGTAGGCGGGCGTACAGGGCTCTACTGCATGATGGGAGTTTCTTTCTTCATGTCCATTATGTATCCCACTCAGTTCTCGCTGGCATTGAAAGGACTTGGCGACCAGACCAAGAGCGGTTCGGCATTCCTTGTGATGGCAATCGTGGGTAACGCATGTGTCCCGCAGTTCACTGCATTCATCATGCATCATAGTGCAGAGCTTTATCATGTGGCATATCTCGTTCCGCTTGTTTGCTTCATCTTCTGTGCCTATTACGGATGGAGAGGCTACAAAGTGATTGATGCCAAATGATAAAGGATGGGCGAAAGAAAGTGAAATGGCGAGTTAGAGAAAGAAAATTAGAGAGAATTCAAAAACAAAACAATAGAATGAAAGCAATACAGATTTTTCATAATCAGGAACTTCATGTAATAGACATTGATGCTCCCGAAGCCCCTGCCAAAGGGGAAGTGCTGCTCAGGTTGCAGTATGTAGGTTTCTGCGGTTCCGACCTCAATACGTTCAGAGGCGGCAATACGATGGCGCTCAATCCCGTGATTCCGGGACATGAAGTGGGCGCAGTGATTGAGGCTGTGGGAGCAGGAGTTCCCGAAGAACTGAAGCCCGGAATGATGGTGACTTGCAATCCCTACACCAACTGTGGCAAGTGTGCCTCATGCCGCAACAATCGCGTGAATGCGTGCCAGTACAATGAAACACTTGGCGTACAGCGCAACGGAGCCATGCGCGAGTACATCGTTTTGCCGTGGGAAAAAGTGATTCCTGCCGTGAATCTCGCACCAAAGACTTGTGCTCTGATTGAGCCGATGTCAGTGGGCTTCCATGCCGTGAGCCGTGCACAGGTCACCGATATCGATGTGGTGGTAGTTATTGGCTGCGGCATGGTTGGAATGGGTGCAATCGTGCGTTCAGCCTTGCGTGGTGCAACAGTAATTGCAGCTGACATCGACGACGAAAAACTGAATATTGCAAAGGAAATGGGCGCTGCGTACACTGTCAACACCAAGACTGAGGATGTACATACGAAACTGCAGGAGATTATCGGCGGTTATGGTCCCGACGTGATTATCGAGGCTGTGGGAAGTGCGCCAACGTATCGTATGGCAGTCGACGAGGTGGCATTCACCGGACGTGTTGTCTGCATCGGCTATGCCAAGAGTGATGTGTCGTTCCAAACCAAGTATTTCGTACAGAAAGAGCTCGACATCCGTGGTTCGCGCAATGCAATGCCCCAGGACTTCCGTGCAGTCATCCGCTATCTGGAGAGAGGCACATGTCCGCTTGACAAGATGATTACAAAGGTAGTGAAGCCCGAAGAAGCCTTGGAAACCATGCAATGGTGGAACGAGAACCCAGGCAAGGTGTTCCGCATACTTGTGGATTTCAAGTAGACGGCAATATTTTCGAGATGTAGCCCACATTCCCTTTTTATTTCTCTGACTAGGAAATTTATTTCTCTGACTAGAAAAAATCCCTACTCAGAGACTTTTCCTTGCTTTGTATGGGTTTTGCATGGGCCTTCCGTGTTCCTCATTGGCACTTCTTCAGGTCTTCGCTAAGAAGTTGGCGTGGCACACCCAGCTCGATAGCTTTCTCAAAGTCCTGACGAGCAAGATATTTCTGCTGGAGCTCCAGGTGGAGGTAGGCTCGCTTGAGGTAGTAGTTTCGGTTGGGCAAAAGTTTAATAGCGCTGTCGAGGTCAATGACTGCCAGTTCTTTCTGGTTGGACTCGCTCTCTATCTCTGCACGGATGACCAATGGCTCTGCTTTGTCGGGAAACCGGGAGATGATGATGTTGAGTTGGGTGAGGGCTTCGTGGTTGTGCCCCATCTGTTGCTCCACAATCACCGAACCGAGCGCTGCCATGAAGTTGTCGGCATCGTTTTCCGTCACTACCTTGAAATCGGCTTTTGCATGGTCGAGTTCCCGGGTCTTGCTGTAGGCATAGCCACGGTATGAATACGCCTTAATGTCGGATGGTTTTACGTTTATTATCGTGGTGTAGTCGGCAATGGCTTTCCTGTAGTTCTCCAGTTTGAGGTAGAGTTTTGCCCGGATGGAGAGGAATAGCACATTGTTGGGATATTGGCTGATGGCAGATGAATAGGACTGAAGTGCGCCTTTATTGTTGTCTTGCGCTTCTTGTACCTTGCCCAGATTCATGTAGACGAGGGCATTGCGATGGTCGTCGGGCGAATGGTGTATGGCTTTGTTGAACAACTGCTCTGCTTCGCTCAGCCGCTGGTCTTTGGCTGCATTGATCCCGCTCTCCACAATGGCTTCGTAGGATTCGGCAACGGAGTCGGACTGGAGGCACAAATCATGCTCCGGTACATTATATTCCAGCGCATGGCCTTCCTGTGCATGGCCTTCCTGTTCATGACCTTCCGGAGTATTGATCTCCAACGCCTCGCAGGTAAGCGCCGTGAAGCTAATAAGCAGGGCGATACTTAGTTTCGTTTTCATCGTCGAGCATGGATAGATATGAGTTGTAGCGGCTTTCGCTTATATCGTGGCGTGCTACGGCTTCGAGCACTGCACAGCCCGGTTCGTGGGTGTGTGTGCAGTTGTTGAAACGGCAACCGCTTGAGAAGCGGAATATTTCCTTGAAGTAGTGGCCGATTTCTTCTTTCGACATATCGAACGAACCGAAGCCTTTGATGCCCGGAGTGTCGATGATGTAGCTGTCGTGGTCGTCAATCGCATACATCTCGGAGAAGGTGGTGGTGTGCTTGCCTGTGTTGTAGGCATCGCTGATGCCGCTTGTCTTCAGATTGAGTCCGGGGATGAGGCTGTTGATGAAGGTTGATTTGCCTACTCCACTGTTGCCGGAGATGAGGGTCGACTTGCCCTGGAGCAGGGATTTCACCTGGTTCATGCCTGTGCCAGTCTTTGCTGAGACCGACAGACACTGATAGCCCACGGTCTCGTAGAGCCGCGTCATGCCTTCGAGCAGCAGGTTGTCGCAGTCATCGTAGACATCGGTTTTGTTGAAGGCGATGATGACGGGTATGCTGTAGGCTTCGGCTGTTGCCAGGAAGCGGTCGATGAAGGTGGTGGTGGTGACTGGATGGTTGATGGTCACGATGAGGATACACAGGTCGAGGTTGGCTGCCAGGATGTGTGACTGTTTCGACAGGTTGGTGGATTTCCGGACAATATAATTCCTGCGCTCACCGATGGATGTGATGAGCGCAGTATTGTCTTGCAGTGGGGTGAAGTCCACGTAGTCGCCGATAGCCACTGGATTGGTTGACTTGATGCCTTTAAGCCGGAAATTGCCCTTGACCTTGCAGTCCACAAGCTGTCCGTCGGCTGTGCGCACGGTGTACCAGCTACCAGTGTTTTTTATGACGAGTCCTTTCACTATGGGCTGGGTCTACACGGTCATGATTTCCTTGTTCTTCTCGTCAAGCATGGCATCCACTTTCTTGATGTACTTGTCGTGAAGTTTCTGGCAGTCGGTTTCCGCATCTTTTTCCACGTCTTCGGGCACTCCGCTTGCCTTGATGCTCTTCTTCAGTTTCTCGATAGCATCGCGGCGTGAGTTGCGTATGCTCACTTTGGCGAGTTCTGCCTCTTTCGAGCATTGCTTTGAGAGTTCCTTACGGCGTTCCTCTGTCGGGACAGGTATGCCGAGGCGAATCTGCTCGCCGTTGTTCTCGGGCATGATTCCTACGGGTGAGTCTATGATAGCCTTCTCTATCACTTTCAGCATGTGCTTGTCCCATGGTTTGATGACGATGGAACGTGCGTCGGGAGTAGAGAGGTTTGCCACGTTGCTCAAGGGAACTGATGCTCCGTAGGAGTCAACGTAGATGCCGTCGAGGATGTGTACGTTGGCACGGCCTGCGCGGATGCGGCTCAGTTTCTCTTCGAGATTCATTGTTGCCATCTCCATCTCCTCTTCTGCATCGCTGAGGTATTTCTTTACTTCTTCCATAAATACTGGTGTTGTTTTATCCTTTATATTATATATTATTCAAAGATTGTGCATTTGCTGCATGGCTTGAGCTGCTTGAAGAAGTCGTTGCCCTTGTCGTCCACGAGGATGAACGCAGGGAAATTCTCTACTTCAATCTTCCAGATGGCTTCCATGCCCAGTTCCGGATATTCCACGCACTCGATGGACTTGATGTTGTTTTGTGCAAGGATGGCTGCCGGACCGCCTATGCTGCCGAGATAGAATCCCTTGTGGTCCTTGCATGCACGTGTCACTTCATCGGAGCGGTTACCCTTTGCCAGCATGATGCGTGAACCTCCGTTGTCCTGGAACTCATAGACGTACGGGTCCATGCGTCCGGCTGTGGTCGGACCCATTGATCCGCATGCCATTCCTGCCGGAGTCTTTGCCGGACCTGCATAGTAGATTGGATGGTCTTTTAGATACTGCGGCATCGGTTCGCCTGCATCCAGACGTGCCTTGATCTTGGCATGGGCAATGTCGCGACCTACGATGATGGTGCCGTTGAGCGACAGACGGGTACTTACGGGGTACTGGGAGAGTTTCTCGCACACCTTGTCCATCGGCTGATTGAGGTCAATCTTCACTGCATCGCCTTCGCCTGCATTGCGTAGTTCTTCCGGGATGAGTTCGTATGGTTTGTCGTCCATCTTCTCAATCCATATTCCGTCTTTGTTGATTTTTGCCTTGATATTGCGGTCGGCAGAGCAACTTACCCCGAGCCCGATAGGGCAGCTTGCTCCGTGGCGTGGCAAACGTACCACACGGATGTCGTGAGCCATGTATTTGCCTCCGAACTGTGCTCCGAGTCCAATCTTGTAGGCTTCCTTCAGTAACTCTTTCTCAAGCTCTACGTCGCGGAATGCACGCCCGGTTTCGTCGCCCGAAGTAGGCAGGCTGTCGTAGTAGTGGGTTGAAGCGAGTTTCACTGTGAGCAAGTTCTTCTCTGCGCTGGTTCCACCGATGACGAATGCAATGTGGTAAGGAGGGCAGGCTGCAGTTCCGAGGGTCTTCATCTTCTCAACGAGGAACGGAACGAGTGTGCCCGGGTTCTGGATTCTAGCCTTTGTCTCCTGATAGAGATAGGTCTTGTTGGCTGAGCCGCCGCCTTTGGTTACCATGAGGAAACGGTATTCCATGCCCTCAGTGGCCTCGATGTCGATTTGTGCAGGGAGGTTGCACTTGGTGTTGACCTCGTTGTACATGTCGAGTGGAGCGTTCTGCGAATAGCGCAGGTTTTCCTCGGTGTAGGTCTTGAACACGCCCTTGGCAAGTGCTTCCTCGTCGCAGAAATTGGTCCACACCTGCTGACCCTTCTCTCCGTGGACAATGGCTGTACCGGTGTCCTGGCAGAGAGGCAACTTGCCTTTTGCTGCCACTTCAGCGTTACGGAGGAATGTCAAAGCCACGTATTTGTCGTTGTCGCTGGCTTCAGGGTCGCGCAAAATCTTTGCAACCTGCAGGTTGTGGCTGCGGCGAAGCAGGAAACTGACGTCACGGAATGCAGCGTTTGCCATTCGGGTGAGTGCCTCTGGTGTTACTTTCAAGATAGGAGTGCCTTCAAACTCGCTGACGGATACTCCTTCCTTCGTCAGCAAATAGTACCCAGTATCGTCCTTTCCAAGCTGGAACATAGGAGCGTACTTGAATTCAACTGTTTGTGCCATATATTTTATACCTTATATTTTATAGTTTCAAAGGCAAAAGTAATACAAAACGGGTAGAAAGCCAAAAAAGAAGGCGGAAAATATCGTCATACAACAATAATTAAGCGAGAAAAGTGTATCTTTGTACAATCGGTGTTTGCGCAACACACAAAGCATTCCGTATTACACACGAAAGAAAAAACAGCAACAGATGGACGAATCAGACATGGCAGAAAACGAATCGAAGGACTCACGGCAGGACGGCAGACGGACATGCAACCGTGAGATGAACGCAGCATGGCAGTTTGTGGTAAGCACCAACATCTCCGTGTTCCTCACAGGCAAAGCAGGGACAGGCAAAACCACCTTCCTCAAGAAGCTACGTGAGATGATGCCCAAGCGCATGGTGGTGCTGGCTCCTACGGGTGTGGCTGCTATCAATGCCAACGGGCAGACCATCCATTCCTTCTTCCAACTGCCGTTCGGTCCCAGCGTTCCGGGCAACAGCAACGGAAAGATTTCCTACCGCATAGGCAAGCAGAAGCGCAACCTGATTCAGACACTCGACCTGTTGGTGATTGACGAAATATCAATGGTGAGGTGCGACCTGCTGGACTCCGTCGACCGTGAACTCCGCAAGTATCGCGACAGAGGCAAACCCTTCGGAGGAGTGCAGCTCTTGCTCATCGGCGACCTGCAGCAACTGGCTCCAGTGGCAAACGACGAAGAATGGGAATTGCTGAAGCCCTACTACGACAGCCCCTATTTCTTCAGCTCAAAAGCCCTTGCAGAGGTGAGGTACGTGACCATCGAACTGACTCGCATCTACCGTCAGCGAGACCTTGAATTCATCGACATCCTTGCCCATGTGCGCACCAACAGCCTAAACGATTCGATTCTGAGCAAACTCAATAGCAGATACATCCCCAACTTCCAGACACCGGACAACGAGGACTGGATTCGACTCACCACTCACAACCGTACGGCACACGACTACAACCAACACAAGCTCGACTCAATAAAAGCCCAGACTGTGGTGCTGAAAGCACGCACCACGGGGGATTTTCCCGAGAACATCTATCCGGCAGATGCAGAACTGGTACTGAAGACCGGTGCGCAGGTGATGTTCATCAAAAACGACCCATCGGCAGGCAAGTCTTACTACAACGGCAAGATTGGAGTCGTGAAAAGTATCCTTTGGGATCAGTCAGCAGGCTGTGAGGATGTTGTGGTGTATTGCAAGGAAGACAATACGCGGATTGTGGTGACACCAGTTGTTTGGGAAAATACCAAATATGTCCTCGACGAAGAGACAATGGATATAAAGGAATCGGTGGCTGGTACGTTCACCCAATATCCGCTCCGGCTGGCATGGGCAATCACCGTGCACAAGAGTCAGGGACTTACGTTCGACCATGCGGTGCTCGACATCAATCGATCCTTCACCCACGGACAGGCTTACGTTGCACTTTCCAGATGCCGATCACTGGAGGGACTAGTACTCTCGAGTCCGATGCGTGCAAGCAGCGTAATCAACGATGCATCAGTCAATGATTTCATCGATGAAAAACTGACAGAAGGCAAGACCATGGAAAGCCAGCTTCCGCAGATGCAACTCGGATATTACGGAGAACTGCTTGATGAACTCTTCTCTTTCAACCATTTGCGCTATAGTCTGCGACAACTGAGCCGCATTGTGGACGAAAACTTCTACAGGAGTTACCCGGAACTGCTGGATCAGCTGAAGGAATGTGACCAAAGTATGAACGACGAATTGATGGAAGTGGCATTGAAATTCCGCCAGCTCTACAAGAGAATGCTGTCGCAGACCTTTGCTCCAGCCAAGGACGAAAGACTGCAGGAACGTATACATTCAGCCTTGACGTATTTCAGTGAGCATCTCACCTCCATCTTCAGTCCTCTGATGCCGAAACTCAAAATCCAGATTGGCAACAAGCAGATAAAAAAACGCTACGACAATGCTCTCGATTTGCTGACGCAGGAACTGAAACTGAAGAAGGAAACGATGGTATACCTGCTTGCAACCAACGACCCGTTCACTATTAAAAATTATTTGAGTGCGAGAGCAAAGGCTTCGCTCAACGAAAATCCGGAGAAACCAAGCATGAAACCATCCAAGCAGAAAAAATAAAACTGTTTTTTTTACAGCTTCTTCTGTTTCCACAGCTGCAACAGTTTCTATAGCTGTTGCCATTTCTAAAACTTGAGCCGTTTCTATGATTGCAGTCGTTTCTACAGCTGCTACCTCTGTCTGGCCCTTAAAAGGAATCTTGCAAGACCATAGACGTAGCGACGAAAGCCTGGTTTGTATGCCAACATCCGGTCGAACCATGCCAGATGGTTGCCGAAGACGCGCACTACCATTCCGACGTACACCATTGCAAAGAGAGTTCCGATTCCAACGATGTGCCAAAGCCATGTGCCGAAGAACACGAAACAGAAGATGGCAGCAAGGGTTACGAGTGAGATGTCGACTGCAATCTTCACTTTTGGAAATTCTATACCGGTGACACGGCTCACTGCAACCGGGAATCCCTCGCCCGGCATCGTGACCGAACCACATCTCACCTCAATGGCAATGCCAAGGGCAAGAATGGTGCAACCGGTAATCTGCGCAATGATTTTCTGCCACAGACAGTCGGGCATGAGCCATGAGGTCAGCAACATATTGACATCGATAAGCGAGCCGAAGACAAACCCCACGAGCAACTGGAAAAGCTGTACAAGCTCGAAATGGCGGCGAAGCACAGCGATTTGTCCTGCCACCAGGCACGCGTTCATTATGTAAGTGTACTGACCGATGGTGAGACTCGGTATGCCGGCAATCTTCGTGCCCGCAGTTTCGAACACGTAGGGCAAGGTGGAGATGACGCTTGAACCTAGCATGCTCCTCACGCATACAGCCACACCCAAAGTCATTATGTACAAAGAAACAAGCAGCAGCAAATGCTGCCACGCGAATGATACGATCTTGTCTTTTATTGTCATGTTATGAATGATATTTAAAAATGTCTTTTTACCTCAGTTTTCTGCATTGTCTCAATGCGACGAATACATTTGCCGCAATGCGATGAATACAAAAGTAGTGAAAAATAAGCGTAAAACAAAATCCTTTACTTTCCGACCCAACATTTTGCGCAAAATCAATACACAAGCAAAGTACTGGTGTGCGAAAAAGACAAGAGTTACCTCACCTAAATGCTCTACTGAAAGAAAGGACTGAAGACTCTCCTAAACCTTCCCCTTAAAGGGAAGCACCTGCCATCCATCTGGCAACATAAAACTGTTTTGCAGACCTGATGTTAATTTGCAGACATATCAGTCTTTCAAACACCAAACAGGCACTACCCACACATGGTCTTCACGCTGATAGGCGAAAGAACCGACAGCGATGAACACCATGAGGAAAGATGGTGATTTCATCCGTTCGGTGTCTATTTTTGCCACCAATGATTTGAGTGATGTGGCGCCTTCTTCGACAAGGTTGTTTCCACCAAGTTCTATTTCTATCAGACCATAGTCCCCATTGCGCAAGTGGACGACTGTTCTGTTTTAGGTTTTGTATTTTATGTTAGCCATTCGGATGTATGGGGGGATTGAGTGTGGAATAGGGGTCAGCTTTCTCGAGAGAGTAGACGATGACGTTCGAGCTTCGCTCGCTTTGTCTGCTTCGTTCGAACGTAAGTTATAGGATAGGAGCCAGGTTTCTCCGAAACCGTCGCCGATGACGTTCGTTCCCTGACTCGCCTTGTTTTGCCTCCCACTAGCCTTCGCTCGCTTTAACGCTCTCGGAGAGAGCTAGCTCCTAGCGCTTGTACTTCATTCTATCAATCGATTCCTCAACACTCACCGTCCTTTCGCATCTCGCATGAATCTTGATGCTTACATCCATCTCGATGATGTTTGCCGTTGTCTGTTTCAAAATTATATAAACAAAAGGTCTCGGCTTCCTTTGAGGCTTGTTGGTTTGCAGCCCGACCTTTCCGTAAGCCGCTGCAAAGGTAGGCAGTCTGCATAGGGCGGAAAATAGTTTTCCAAACACTTCCCGGAGAATCCCATGTTTTTGGGAAAAATTGGGGGTATGTTGGGAAAAATGGAGGTCAACCAAAAAACGACCCTCGAGGTGAGAGCCGTTGAAGTTTAGGAGGACCTGAATTTAGAGTCTAAATAGCGCGTATATCGGCCTTTGCCCTTCAGTATTTCCACTTCAGTAAACTGAACAGAAGCTAGCACAAAATACGGTTGTTCCTTATTTTTCAAATCAGACCCCATATATCCTGCTCCATCACAGTATAGTTTGGCTTCCATCAGTAGATACGTATTAGTCTATTCTTGTCCGAACGTTCCATTATCTTCTATCTCCCATCAGCACCTTCATGACTCCGGGCATCCAGCGTCTGCCGGCGGCGTAGACTGCTATGCAGATGGCGACACAAACCATTGGTGTGAGAAGGTAATCAATGCACTGCATATACCACGTGTCGTTCAACGGAGTGAGTTTCCTAACTATTCCGGATACATATCCAAGGATGAATATGTGTGAGGCATAGATGAAAAAGGAGCTTGGGGCAAGCTTCCTGTTCCATTTATACAACCGCCGGTAGCGACATAGGGCCCTGGCAGTGATGATGAAGGCAAAGGTCTGTATCAATACCAACCAAAGGTGTACCATCTGTGAAGAGTAGTCGCCCATATTGGAACCCGTAACAGTCTGAGATACGATCAAAACTATTGTCAAAGTAATTGTCACATATCTCCAACGCCACAGCACGTCGGTAAAATCCTGCTTCATGATGGAGAAGTATGCTCTCAAGCTGAAGAATAATGTAGCAGCTACTATGGTGTCACTGAACCATGGCATACGGATGTCAAGTAGATACACCACCATCAGTAACAAAATGCAACCGATGCGCAGATGCTTGATGAACCAATATATAACTGGGGTCAAGACCATCAATATCATGAGGTCGCGCATATACCAGAATGGAAAGAGTACTGGTCCGCTGTTGTGTACTATTGCACCCCACCATGTTGTTCGTACTTCCCACACGCTACTGTCCCATAACATGTGCAAATATCCTTTCTCCGCAAGGTAATCACCTATACCCGACCATGGCTTGCCGTGGAGCAGAATGCCGCATAGCTTGAGTGACATTTCCCAAAACACCATGAGTATGTTCCAACTCAGATAAGGCAACGCAAGACTATGCCAACGCTTACGGAGTTTCTCTGTATACACCTTCTTGTCAAATTGTTCAACTCCCTTGAAGAAGAGGTAGCCCGAGAAGAATAAGAAGAGTGGCACTGCGCTTCTCGCTATAACCTCGGATATTAATATCCACAGGTAGTCATACATTGCCATGCCCGACAATCCATCGGCATGAAGTTGCTCCACCTCCAGGGTCGGACCAAAGGAGTGAATGAACACTACGAGAACGGCGAGAGGGAACCGCAGCATCGTGATACTCTCGGAGTCCTCCCCTACTGAAAATGTTGTAAGTAGGTCAATTTTCTTCATACTCGTGTATTATTAGCAAGCCTGCAACGTGCAAGCATAGTGCGATGCAAATATGAAACTTTTATTTTGATTTGGCTTCAAGTAGAGTATAAAGTCAATGAAATTTAGTGCTAGTTAACTGAAAAATCGGAGTCTCGTCAGTTGCAGAAAAGCAAATGGAGGGTGCGTCATGCACTCTCCATCCGTTTCTTTTTCTGTTCCATCAAGCTGTTGACGAATTTCACGTTGCTGCATACTTTCTTGTATGCGGTCTGTGCCGCCTGCTGGTGGCTTTCTTTCTTTGTGAAGCCAAAGCCTTTGCCACACGTCACTCCTTCAATCCTTACTTCGGAATAGAACTGTGGTGTGTTGTTGCGCCCCATCTTTTCCTCGGTTATCACGAATTCGAACTGACACTGGTAGTGTTGTGCCCATTCAATCAGTTTGCTCTTGAAGTTTTCTTCTTTCTTGGAAAGCGAGTCGATGTCGATGTGTTTGTTGAAGACTCGGTTTTGCATGAATTTCACGCAGTAGTCGTAACCGCGATCCATGTAGATTGCTCCGACGAAAGCTTCGAAAGCATTGCCGTTCATGTAGTTGTTGTGGGCATATACCATCTTGTTGGAATGTGCGACGAGTTTGTCGAGTCCTATCTTGACTGCCAACTCGTTGAGTGTTTCCCGCTTGACAATGCGGCTGCGCAGTGTGGTGAGGAATCCTTCCTGTTGGTCGGTGTATTTCTCGTAGAGGATGTCGGCAACGACGAGTCCCAGCACTGCATCACCCAGGAATTCGAGGCGTTCGTTGTTGATGTGCCGGTGGTCTTTTGTGCGTGGCGCACAGGACCGGTGCATCAGTGCCTGCCGGTAGATGCTTATGTCTTTGGGGTAGAATCCGAGGATATGGTATAGTTGCAAATAAGGCTCCTTGTCCTTACGGAGCAAGAGCCTTATTCTGCATATCAGATTGTCTATATTAGTAGCCAATTATTTGTACTTTTTGAAGATTGCACATGCGTTGTGTCCACCGAATCCGAATGTGTTGCTGAGACCTGCGTTGACTGTACGCTCCTGAGCCTTGTTGAATGTGAAGTTCATGTTGTAGTCGATCTCCGGGTCTTTGTCTTCTGGGTCATGGTTGATTGTAGGTGGAACGATGTCGTTCTTTACGGCAAGGATGGTTGCCATTGCTTCGATTCCGCCTGCTGCGCCGAGAAGGTGACCTGTCATTGACTTGGTTGAACTGATGTTCAGCTTGTAGGCTGCGTCTCCGAATACTTCCTTGATGGCTTTTGCCTCTGAGATATCGCCTACGTGTGTGGATGTTCCGTGAACATTGATGTAGTCGATTTCATCTGGATTCATTCCGGCATCTTTCAGTGCGCGCTCCATGACGAGTTTTGCTCCGTAGCCTTCTGGGTGTGAAGCTGTGATGTGGTAAGCGTCGGCTGACATGCCTGCACCGACCATCTCTGCATAGATCTTTGCGCCACGTGCTTTTGCGTGCTCCAGTTCCTCGAGTACAAGGATGGCTGAACCTTCGCCTGCTACGAATCCGTCACGGCTTGCGCTGAATGGACGGCTTGCTCCCTGTGGGTCGTCGTTGCGGGTTGACAATGCGTGGAGTGCATTGAAGCCACCGATGCCTGATGCTGTGATTGCTGCTTCGGCACCGCCTGAGAGTATAATGTTTGCCTTGCCAAGACGGATGAGGTTGAATGCATCGGAAATGGCGTTTGTGGATGATGCACACGCTGATGCTGTGGCATAGTTCGGTCCATGGAAACCATACTTGATTGATACCAAGCCGGCAGCCATGTCTGAAATCATCTTTGGGATGAAGAATGGGTTGTATTTAGGACCTTGGACAGGACCGTTAATGGCATAGTTTGACACTTCGTCTTCGAATGAGTGGATACCGCCGATACCAACGCCAAGGATAACTCCTATTTCATCTTTGTTCTCTGTTTCGAGGTCGATTCCTGAATCCTCTACCGCTTCTTTGGCTGCTGCGAGAGCGAGCATTGAATAGCGGTCCATCTTGCGGGCTTCCTTACGGTCGATACCAAACTGTGTTGGCTCGAAGTTCTTTACCTCGCAAGCAAACTGGGTCTTGAATGATGATGCGTCAAACTGTGTGATTGGTCCGCATCCGCTAACACCTTTCTTGAGGTTTTCCCAAGTCTCTTCTACTGTAAGTCCGAGTGGGGTTACAGCACCAAGACCTGTTACAACAACTCTTTTCAATTCCATAACTGTCTAAAAAAATAAAAACCATTTACTTGCATTCCATTCTGCGTGACGCAGCATGAAAGCCAAGCAAATGGTTATGGTTGCCAATAATAATTATTTTGCGTTCTCTTCGATGTACTTGATGGCGTCACCAACAGTAGAGATCTTTTCAGCCTGGTCATCAGGGATGCTGATACCGAAAGCCTTTTCGAATTCCATGATAAGTTCTACTGTGTCGAGAGAATCAGCACCGAGGTCGTTTGTGAAACTTGCCTCTGGCTTAACCTCTGCTTCGTCTACTCCAAGCTTGTCAACGATGATAGTTTTTACTCTTGATTCAATTTCAGACATAATTACTTTGTTTAAAATGTTAATGTATTCTCTTTCTGTATTTTCTAATTGCGAGTGCAAAGGTAAGAAATAATCTATGATCCATAAATTAAATAAGAGAATAATTTGAGTTTTTAGGCACACGGCATTGTGCGTGTGTGCATAAATCGCCGTTATGCCTCGTTTTTAGCTGTGCGTTTCCTTTCAAGATGGTCGAGCACAATCTTGCGGATTCGCATGCTTTTTGGTGTCACTTCGACGTACTCATCTTCTTTTATATACTCCAATGCTTCCTCCAGTGAGAGTTGTACTGGTGGGATGATTCTTGCCTTCTCGTCGGTTCCCGAAGCGCGCACGTTGGTGAGTTGCTTTGCCTTGGTCACGTTCACCACGAGGTCGTTCTCGTGTACGTGTTCTCCAACCACCTGGCCTGCATACACTGTGTCTTGCGGTGATATGAAGAATTTGCCGCGGTCCTGAAGGTGGTCGATGGCATAGGCGAAGGCTGTACCGCTTTCCAGTGCAATCATACTTCCGTTGGTGCGGCGTGTCATGTCGCCCTTGTATGGCTGGTAGTCCTTGAAACGGTGTGCCATGATTGCTTCGCCCTGACTGGCTGTCAGGATGTTGGTGCGAAGACCGATGATTCCGCGTGACGGGATTTCGAATTCGATGTTCACACGGTCGTCCTGGGCTTCCATCGAGAGCATGTCGCCCTTGCGGCGTGTTACCATGTCGATCATCTTGCTAGAGAATTCCTGGGGTACATTGATTGTGAGTTCCTCGATTGGTTCACACTTTACTCCGTTTATCTCCTTATATATTACTTGTGGCTGACCTACCTGCAGTTCGTAGCCTTCACGGCGCATTGTTTCGATGAGGACACTGAGGTGGAGTACTCCACGTCCGCTCACAATCCACTGGTCGGTCATGCCTTCCTTCTGCTCTACGCGCAGTGCGAGGTTTTTCTCCAGTTCTTTCTGGAGTCGGTCGTTGATGTGGCGGCTGGTGCAGAACTTGCCTTCCTTGCCGAAGAATGGTGAGTTGTTGATTGTGAACAGCATGCTCATCGTTGGCTCGTCGATGGAAATGGTTGGCAATGCTTCTGGATTGTCGAAATCGCAGATGGTGTCGCCAATCTCAAAGTTGGAGAGTCCGATGACTGCGCAGATGTCGCCGCTTGACACACTCTCGGTGGCTTTGTGGCCCATTCCCTCGAATGTGTGGAGTTCTTTGATTTTGGTCTTTTCCACTGAACCGTCGCGATGGCAGATTGTGATGCTCTGTCCAGAACGCAATGTGCCTCTGTGTACACGTCCTACGGCGATACGTCCGGTGTAGGTGGAATAGTCGAGTGAAGTGATCAGCATCTGCGGAGTTCCTTCCAGATATTCTGGTGCAGGAATCACTTCTATGATTTTGTCCAACAAATAGGAAATGTCGTTGGTCGGAGTGTTGTAGTCTTCGCCCATCCAGCCTTGCTTGGCTGAACCGTAAACGACAGGGAAGTCCAATTGGTCTTCGGTTGCATTGAGGCTGCACATAAGGTCGAACACCATCTCGTACACTTCTTCCGGACGGCAGTTCGGCTTGTCCACTTTGTTGACCACAACGATTGGCTTCAGTCCAATCTCGAGTGCTTTCTGAAGCACAAACCTGGTTTGTGGCATGGGACCCTCAAATGCATCGACCAACAGGATGCATCCGTCAGCCATGTTGAGCACACGTTCCACTTCGCCCCCGAAGTCGCTGTGTCCCGGAGTGTCGATTACATTTATCTTCACTCCCTTGTACATGATTGATACGTTCTTTGAAAGTATTGTTATACCACGCTCTCTTTCAAGTTCGTTGTTGTCGAGTATGAGTTCACCTGTCTGCTGGTTGTCACGAAAGAGATGACCTGCCATAAGCATCTTGTCAACCAATGTGGTTTTTCCATGGTCCACATGTGCAATAATCGCAATGTTCCTAATGTCTTGCATATCTTTTTACCTTAAAATCAGGTGCAAAGTTAGTAAAAAGATTACATTCATCCCCTTTGTCGGTGTATATTTTCATATTTGGAGATGTGTCAAAACCATTATTTAACTATCTTTGCACACTGAATTTATCTATTGGAAACGTGTTAATATATGGCAGACGAAATAATCAGCAGTGTAAAGAATCCAAGAATCAAGCAACTGATGGACTTGCAGCAGAAGTCATCCGAGCGTAGAAAATCGGGACTGTTTGTGGTGGAAGGACGCAGGGAACTGCAGCATTGCATTGACTCCGGACTGGAGGTGGAAACGGTGTTCTATTGTGAGGATATCTATAATGGTGTCCCCGGCGTGGAGTGTCAGACTAAGATTCCCGTATCGCAATACTTGTATGAAAAGATTGCGTATCGCGGCAGTACGGAGGGCGTCATTGCCGAGGTGAAAGCAAGACGCCTGCAACTCAACGAACTGAAGCTGGGCAAGAATCCTCTGATAATCGTGCTGGAAAGTGTGGAAAAGCCGGGAAACCTGGGTGCAGTGTTGCGCAGTGCCGATGCAGCAGGTGCTGATGCAGTGATTGTGTGTGACCCTCTCACGGACCTGTACAATCCCAACCTCATACGCAGCAGCATTGGAGCCATCTTCACCGTACAGTGCGTTGCCTGCGACAGCTCTCAATGCATTGACTGGCTCAAGAAAAACGGAATACAGATTCTTACAGCCCAACTGCAGGATTCCAAGGTCTACTATGATTCAGACATGATGCGTGGAACAGCAATCGTGATGGGTACGGAATCGACCGGACTGACCGATCTGTGGCGGGAGGCTGCGGATGAACACATACGTATTCCTATGCTTGGTGATCTTGATTCTCTCAATGTGTCTGTCAGTGCAGCCATACTGCTCTTCGATGCAGTAAGACAGCGGCAAAGAGCTTGCCGAGGAAACCAACGAGGTTGCTGATGGTTTCTTTGATCCCCACCATAATCATATCTTCTTCTACTCTTGCAAATGCTTGGCGATTACAGTCAAAAGCTCCATGTCGTTTTGCAAGTGATTAGAAACTGTAGTCAAAAGCTCCATGTCATTTTGCAAGTGATTAGAAACTGTAGTCAAAAGCTCCATGTCATTTTGCAAGTAATTAGAAACTGCGGTCAAAAGCT
The DNA here is from genome assembly GCA_963640465.1 of Bacteroidaceae bacterium. GTDB lineage: Bacteria > Bacteroidota > Bacteroidia > Bacteroidales > Bacteroidaceae > Colivivens. The sequence continues at coordinate 34,742 of CAVHYP010000012.1, forward strand.
CCATGTCGTTTTGCAAGTGATTAGAAACTGCGGTCAAAAGCTCCATGTCATTTTGCAAGTAATTAGAAACTGCGGTCAAAAGCTTCATGTCGTTTTGCAAGTGATTAGAAACTGTGGTCAAAAGCTCCATGTCATTTTGCATGTAATTAGAAACTGCGGTCAAAAGCTTCATGTCGTTTTGCAAGTGATTAGAAACTGCAGTCAAAAGCTCCATGCCGTTTTGCAAATGACTTGTGATTGCATACAATACCTTCTTGTACTTCTACAAAAAAACTTCGCCTGCGAGTGAAGCATCAATGCGGTTTTGCAAATTGCTTTCGCTTGCAGGCGAAGTTTCAGATGATAGGGGAATTATTAAATTTGGCTAAGGATATGATTTGTTTTTGATCCGGACTTAAAACATTTTCCGGACTCTGTCGATGCCTTCGGCCAGTGCGTCGATTTCTTCCTTGGTATTGTACAGGGCGAAACTTGCTCTCACTGTTCCTTCGATGCCCAGTCGTCGCATAAGCGGTTCGGCACAATGATGCCCTGTGCGCACGGCTATACCAAGACGGTCGAGTAAGGTGCCCAGGTCCAAGTGATGGATGTTGCCTACATTGAAACTGATTGGTCCGGCAGAAAGGTCGCTTCTCAGTGCGTCGATCCCGTAGATGTGGATGTCGGGGATTGTCTGCAGACGGTCGAGTGCATATGTCATGAGTTCGTGCTCATACTTGTGGATATTGTTGATGCCGATGGCGCTGACGTAGTCCAACGCCACTGCAAGGGCATGAGTGCCTACATAGTCGGGTGTGCCTGCCTCAAACTTGTACGGCAGTTCGTTGAATGTGGTGTGTTCAAACGTCACATTCTTTATCATCTCGCCTCCACCCTGATAAGGTGGCAACTTCTCCAACCATTCTTCCTTGCCATACAACACACCTACACCGGTCGGTCCGTAAATCTTGTGGCCGCTGAACGCAAAGAAATCACAAGACAGGTTGCGCACGTCCACTGCCATGTGTGGGGTTGACTGCGCTCCGTCGACAAGCACCGGTACTTTGTGCTCATGCGCAATCCTTATTATCTCGTTGACTGGATTGACTGCACCCAAGACGTTGGACACTTGTGTGACGCAGACAATCTGTATTTCCGGTGTGAACATCCGTTTGTAGGCTTCGATGTCCAGTTGTCCTCCGTCAGTCATCGGAATGACATGGAGCCGGTATCCGTTGAGTTGCCAAGGCACGATGTTGGAATGATGCTCCATTGTGGAGACAATGACATCGCGGCGCTGGTCGATTTTGCTCATGCAGCTTGCCAGCAGATTGATGGACTCTGTCGTGCCGCGTGTGAATATGATTTCGCTTGTGGAACGTGCATTGAGAAACGCACGGACGGTCTCGCGTGACTGCTCGTGCAGGTCGGTTGCTTTCTGCGAGAGGAAATGGACTCCACGGTGCACGTTGGCATTCTCGTTGTAGTATTCATCGGCAATGGCATCTACCACCTGGCGGGGTTTCTGTGTCGTTGCAGCATTGTCAAGGTAAACGAGGGGACGTCCGTACACTTCCCTTCTCAGAATGGGGAATTCCTTCCTCACTTTCTCCACGTCGTACTCCATAGTCTCTAATTTTGTTTGCGGATGACATCCATCATCACCCTAAGCTCGGGATTGGTATATATCACTTTTATTACAGTGCCAGTCTTGTCGCCCTTGAACTGATAGACAAGGTCTGCCTTTACCTTTATGAGAGCTTCCACCATTGTCTTCATCGACGGGTTTGTCAGAATCTTGTCGCGGGTGGATGATTTCATCCGTTCCTTGATTGTTTCATTCACGACTGAGTTCTGAAACGTCACAATGCTGTCTTCTGCAATTGTGTAATTGTATGTCCAGACACTGTCGTTGAATGTCACACCGGTCAAGGTATTGTGTTCTCCTGCTTCCACCGGACAAGCCGAATTGACTTGCGCTGCAGCCGCATTCAGTTCCTCTATCATCGAACTTTCCGGTTTGGCGGCAATGGTTGCTGATTCTCTTTTCTGTCTGTTGCATGAGATCAGGCAAGCGGAGATGATGAATAGCACTATGAATTTTCTCATATACATTTGTCTCTTTATTGTTTGCACGGGGCATACCTTATTGTTTGCACAGGGCGCATCCGGTGCATTTGTCCAGTTCTCCCTTCAGCCGTTGCTCCACCAGTATGTCAAGCCGCTGGCGCAGTGGTTCGAGTGGAACCATGTCTACCACTTGGTTTATGAATGCCTGTACGAGCAGCATCTTGACCTCGTCGAGAGGAATACCTCTTTGTCTCATGTAGAACAGGGAGGCTTCATCCAGTTTGCCTACGGTGCTGCCATGCGAACATTTCACGTCGTCGGCATAAATTTCAAGCATCGGTTGGGTGAACATGCGGGCATCGTCGCTCAGGCAGATATTCTGGTTGACCTCTTCGCTGATGGTTTTCTGTGCTCCTTCTGCCACATACACCATACCTGCAAATGCGCCTGTTGACTGTTCGTCGACAACGTACTTATACAACTCGTTGCTTGTGCAGTTCGGCGCTTCATGGCGAATCACAGTGTTGTTGTCCACCATCTGCTTCTTGTCGGTCATGGCACAACCATTGAGCACCACCTCGCTGTATTCACCCTTCAGCCCGACACGAATTGTGTTGCGCGTCATTCCATTGAATATGGTGATGTTGTTGTGTCTCACTGTGGCATATCTGCCTACATTGAAGTAGACATTGTTGAAACGGGTGCATGACGTGTGGGTTTCCTCGATTTCATACATGTCGAGATGTGCATTTTCGCCCACTACGACCTCCACCACTTGTGTGGTCAGGAATTTCACCTTGTCTTGTGCAACATAACGGAACAGAATGGTGGCAGACGCATTCTCATCGATCACCACAAGCACTCTTTTGTGTTCCATCAATGGTTCGGAGGCTTTCAGCACATCGCTGATTTCTATTGGTTTGTCCACCACTTGGTTCTTTCTTACATGGATGCAAAGACATTCATTGGCGAAAGCAGTGTTCAAGGCTGCAATAGGGTCATTGATGTCGGCAACTTTTGCATAGTGGGTGTTCATCAGCGTATCGTTGTTCACTTCCACCACATCATCTTTCTTGTTGATTTGTGATGACGTGACCGAATATTTGTAGATTCCGCCCAATGCCTTCTCTACATCAATGTATTTGTATTCTTCAACTTTCTGACTGGGAAAACCTTTTTGCCCAACCACAGCGATAGCAGCATCTCTCACGGAGTTCATCACTTCCGGCGTATGTGCCAGCAATGTGTCTCTGTGGGTAGAATACAGTTTCAAATATGATTGCACCTCACTCATCCCTTAATCCAGTCAAATCCCTTTTCTTCTATTTCTTCAGCCAGTTCTGCTTTGCCGGTCATGACTATCTTGCCGTTAAGCAGGACGTGCACTACGTCGGGACGGATGTAATCCAGCAACCGTTGATAGTGGGTGATGACCATTGCACTGGTCTCTTTCGTGCGCAGTTTGTTGAAGCCTTCTGCTACCACACGCAGTGCATCTACATCCAGTCCGCTGTCGGTCTCGTCGAGGATGCAGAATGTGGGTTGAAGCATTGCCATCTGAAAAATCTCGTTCCTCTTCTTCTCTCCTCCGGAAAAACCTTCATTCACTGCACGTGACACCAGTTTCCGGTCGATGCCGACCAAGGTCTGGGTGTCGCGCATCAGTTTGAGAAATTCAGTTGATTTCAGCGGTTCTTCGTGCAGGGCTTTGCGGCGTGCATTGACTGCCGCGCGCATGAAATTGGTCATGCTCACTCCAGGTATTTCCACTGGAGTCTGGAATGACATGAATATTCCTGCATGCGAACGTTCTTCGGGTGTCATGGCAAGAAGGTCTTGGCCATTGAACGTGATGCTGCCCTCTGTTACCTCATATTTGGGGTGGCCGACAATCACATTGCTCAGCGTGCTCTTTCCTGCACCGTTGGTTCCCATCAGAGCATGAATCTCCCCGTCGTTTATGGTGAGGTCCACACCTTTCAGTATTTCTTTGCCTTCAACTCTGGCATGTAAGTTTTTTATCTCAAGCATAATTACTATCCGACTGTTTGTTCCAATGATACGGAGAGCAACTTCTGTGCCTCCACGGCAAACTCCATTGGAAGTTTGTTTATTACGTCTTTTGCGTAGCCATTCACAATCAAACCTATGGCATCTTCAGTAGGGATACCGCGCTGGTTGCAGTAAAACAACTGTTCCTCGGAAATCTTCGATGTGGTTGCTTCATGCTCCACGGTGGCTGTGTTGTTGTGGCAATCAATGTAAGGGAATGTATGAGCACCGCATGTACTGCCCAGGAGCAGAGAGTCGCACGAACTGTAGTTGCGTGCTCCGTCTGCATGGCTGCCTATCTTCACTAGTCCGCGGTAGGAGTTTTGGCTCTTGCCTGCAGAAATTCCCTTGCTTATTATGGTACTTGAAGTATGCTTCCCCAAATGTATCATCTTGGTGCCCGTGTCAGCCTGCTGGTAGTTGTTGGTCACTGCCACTGAATAGAACTCTGCCTGCGAATTGTCTCCGGAGAGGATGCAACTCGGGTATTTCCATGTGATGGCAGATCCAGTTTCCACTTGTGTCCACGACAGTTTGCTGTTTACGCCACGAAGATGTCCGCGCTTGGTTACGAGGTTGAGCACTCCTCCGTTGCCGTTGGCATCACCAGGATACCAGTTCTGTACTGTGCTGTACTTCACTTCGGCATTGTCCAGAACCACAATCTCAACGATGGCTGCATGCAATTGGTTCTCGTCGCGCATCGGAGCAGTGCATCCCTCAAGATAAGATACATAAGAGTTGTCGTCGCACACTATCAGCGTGCGTTCAAACTGTCCTGTGTTGCGTGCATTGATGCGGAAGTATGTTGACAATTCCATCGGACAGCGAGTGTTCTTTGGAATATAGACGAACGATCCGTCGCTGAACACTGCTGAATTGAGTGCTGCGAAATAGTTGTCGCGATACGATACCACGCTGCCCAGGTACTGGCGGACCAGTTCCGGATGGTTTCTCACTGCTTCGCTGATTGAACAGAAGATGATGCCTTTCTCTTCCAGGGCTTTCTTGTGGGTGGTTTTCACTGACACCGAGTCCATGACTGCATCCACCGCTGTTCCGCTCAATGCCATGCGCTCCTCAAGCGGAATGCCCAACTTGTCGAATGTCTTGACAAGTTCGGGGTCAATCTCCTTCGGTTTGTCTCCTTCTTTCGACTTCTTGGTTGGGTCAGCATAATAGGAAATGGCTTGATAGTCTATCTCCGGCAGTTTCAAGTGTCCCCACGACGGTTGTTTGGCTGTCTTCCAGTAGTTGAATGCTTTCAGACGGAAGTCCAGCAACCAGTCGGGCTCACCTTTCTTTTCGGAGATAAGGCGTACCACATCCTCATTAAGTCCCTTATCTATAATTTCAGTTTGTATGTCAGTCGTAAAGCCATACTTGTATTTTTCGTTGGCTATCTTTCTGACAAACTCATTCGATTCGTTCATTATTCGGCTCCAATCAAAGCTTCTGCTTTACCTCGATCTCTGTAAATGTCTCCAGGATATCTCCCTCGCGGATATTGTCGTAGTTGACGATTGAGATTCCGCACTCGAAGTTGACTCCAACTTCCTTCACATCATCCTTGAAGCGTTTGAGCGCATTTATCTGACCGGTGTAGACCACGATTCCTTCTCTGATGACTCTCACCTTGTTGCTACGCTGCACTTTTCCGCTTGTGACGAAAGCACCGGCAACTGTACCGACTTTCGTGATATGGTAAACCTGGCGTACCTCCAGTGTGGCTGTCACTTCCTCCTTTGTTTCTGGAGCAAGCATTCCTTCCATCGCACTCTTCACCTCTTCTATTGTGTCGTAGATTACTGAGTAGAGACGGATGTCCACGCCTTCCTGCTCTGCCAGTCTCCTTGCAGCCTGTGACGGACGTACCTGGAAACCGATGATGATGGCATCGGATGCGGCAGCAAGGGTTACATCGCTCTCGCTTATCTGTCCCACTGCCTTGTGGATTACGTTCACCTGAATCTTTTCCGTTGAGAGTTTTATGAGTGAGTCGCTCAATGCTTCGATTGATCCGTCGACATCGCCCTTCACTACAAGGTTCAGTTCCTTGAAGTCGCCAAGTGCAATACGGCGTCCCAACTCGTTGAGGTCAACTCGCTTCATTGTACGTAATCCCTGTTCGCGTTTCAGCTGCTCACGTTTGTTGCATATCTCGCGTGCCTCCTGCTCGGTGTCCATCACGTGGAAGGTGTCACCTGCGGTAGGTGCTCCGTTCAGACCGAGGATGACGGCTGGTTCTGCCGGCAATGCTTGATTGATCTTCTGTCCGCGCTCATTGAACATCGCTTTGATCTTTCCGTAGTGGATTCCCGCCAATACGATGTCTCCCTGGTGCAGGGTTCCATTCTGGCAGAGTATTGTTGCAACATATCCGCGTCCTTTGTCGAGGGATGACTCTATGATTGAACCCGTCGCTTTTCTGTCTGGATTGGCTCTCAGGTTGAGCATCTCTGCCTCAAGCAGCACTTTCTCCATCAATTCGTCTACTCCAATTCCCTTTTTCGCACTGATTTCTTGACACTGGTACTTTCCGCCCCAGTCTTCCACCAGCAGGTTCATGTTGGCAAGTTGCTCCTTGATTTTCTCGGGATTGGCCCCCGGCTTGTCTATCTTGTTGATGGCAAAGACCATCGGCACGCCTGCTGCCTGGGCATGGGCGATTGCTTCCTTGGTCTGTGGCATTATGGCATCGTCGGCTGCGATGATGATGATGGCAATATCGGTCACTTGTGCACCACGGGCACGCATGGCAGTGAATGCCTCGTGTCCCGGAGTATCGAGGAATGTGATGCGTCTGCCGTCTTTCATCTTCACGTTGTAGGCACCGATGTGCTGTGTGATTCCTCCTGCCTCTCCTGCTATGACGTTGGTCTTGCGTATGTAGTCGAGCAGTGATGTCTTTCCGTGGTCCACATGTCCCATCACTGTGATGATTGGTGCACGTGGCTGCAGGTCTTCTTCCTTGTCTTCTTCCTCAACGATGGCATTGCTTACTTCTCCGCTGACATAATTGGTTTGGAATCCGAATTCCTCGGCAACCATATTGATGGTCTCTGCGTCAAGGCGCTGGTTGATACTTACCATCACTCCGATGGACATGCAGGTTCCGATGACTTTTGTAACTGGTACATTCATCATTGAGGCCAACTCGTTTACGGTGACGAACTCTGTAATCTGCAGTACTTTCTCGTTCAGGTTTTCGCCTTCCTCTGCCTCCTGACGATGACGCTCGCGTTTCTCCTTTCGGTTTTTCACGCTGCTCTTCACCGACTTTGTGGTGAGGCGTGCAAGTGTTTCTTTTACCTGCTTTGCAACCTCCTCATCGGTCAGTTCTGCCTTGATGTCCTTCTTCTTGTTCTTGTTTTTCTTGCCAGTGTTCTGCTGGTTGTTGTTCTGCTGGTTAGGACGCTGCTGCTTGCCGCCTTGGTTGTTGCCGCCTTGGTTGTTGTTGCCTGGCTTGTTGTTGCCCGGTTTGTTTCCGTTTGTCTGCTGGTTTGCAACTGCATTGATGTCGACCTTGCCTTTGTTTATGCGCTGACGTTTCTTTTTCTTCTGCGGGTCGTCGTCTTTATTGTTGCCTGTATTGATTTCGCGCAACACTGACTCCTTGTATTTGTTCTTGGCATCAACTCTGGCACGCTCTTTCTCTTCACGTTCCTTCTTGCGCTCGTTCTTGTTCTTCTTGTCGGGGCGCATTTTGGCATTCAGACTGTCGAGGTCGATGTAGCCCACCTTCTTGAAGCTGACTCCAGCATCGGGAACAGCAGTCTTGAATATTTCCTCGCTTGCCTTTGGCTGAGTCTTTTCTTCCTTGGTTGCGGCTGGCTGATTTGCAGTTGGTGCTGTCTCTGTTGCAGGATCTGTTTCTGGTTTGGATTCGGCAGATTTCGCAGATTCAGCGGATTTCGCGGATTCTGCTTTTGCTTCCTTCTCCACTTGCTTTGTCTTTTCTTCAGCCAGCTTTCCTTCTACAGCCACTGGCTTTTCAGCCTTTTCTTTCGGTTCTTCCTTCAAAGGGGTTTCTTCTTTTGCCTTGATTTCCGTCTTTGGAGCGTTCTCTGTTTTCTTTTCTGCGGCAGACTCAGTTACAGTCTTTTCTTCCGGATCCACTGCTGGCGAAGCTTTGGTCTCCACTGTAGGTTTTTCTGCTGGTTTTTGCTTGCCGATATCGTTGATGTTGCCAACGATTTTCAGTTCTGTTGCCACACGTTCGCTTCCGAGGCGGAACACATCTTGCTTCGCCTGTTTCTTTGCCTCGTTCTCGCGACGTTCCTGTTCTTTCAGCTCCTTGCGCTCTTTGGCTTTTTGCGCTCTCTCCTGAGACTCCAGCTCTTTACGTTTCTGTATGTTAAGACGGGTCTCTTGCTGTTTCTGCATGTCGCTGCCGAATTCGTTGAGCAGCATTGCATACTGCTCGTCGCTTATCTTGGCATTGACACTTGCATCCTCCAGTGGAGCTCCTTTTTTCTGCAGGAACTCAGCAACTGTGTTGATTCCTACGTTCAGTTCTTTAAGTGCTTTGTTTAATCTTGGCATCTAAAACCCTTTGTTTGTATTTGTCCTTATCTTCTTAAATCAAGGCACGGCACCATTGTGCCGTCCCCACTGTCAGTATATCAGTCCTCGAACTCGGTTCTAAGTACTCTGAGTACGTCGTCAACTGTGCTTTCCTCGAGGTCTGCCTTCTCTATAATCATTTCGCGTGGTGCATCGAGCACGGCTCTAGCTGTATCCAGACCAATCTTCTTGATGGCATCAATCACCCATCCTTCGATTTCGTCTCTGAACTCATCCAGGTAGATGTCGTCCACATTCTTCTCGTTGTCGTCGAGTTCACGGAATACGTCGATTGTGTATTCTGTAAGCATACTTGCTAACTTGATGTTCAAGCCGTTCTTGCCGATTGCCAGTGACACTTGATCGGGGTTGAGATATACTTCTGCCTTGCGCTCCTCCTCGTTCAGGGTGATGGAGTTGACGTGTGCCGGTGCAAGTGCTCTTTGGATGAGCAGTTTGTCGTTGGCTGTATAGTTGATGACATCGATGTTCTCGTTGTTCAGTTCGCGCACGATTCCGTGAATACGTGCACCCTTCACTCCCACACAAGCTCCTACAGGGTCGATTCTGTCGTTGTAGCTCTCCACTGTTATCTTGGCTCTCTCGCCTGGGATTCGTGCCACCTTGCGTATTGTGATAAGTCCGTCGCCTACTTCCGGCACTTCCTGCTCCATCAGTCGCTGGAGGAATTCCGGTGCTGTGCGGCTCAGAATGATTTTCGGGTTGCTGTTCAGGTTGTCCACTCTCAGTACGACTGCACGTGTGGTTTCACCTTTGCGGAAGAAGTCGTTTGGAATCTGCTCTTGTTTCGGGAGAAGCAATTCATTGCCTTCATCGTCCAGTATCAGCACTTCGCGCTTCCATATCTGATAGATTTCTCCGCTTACGAGCTGTCCTACTTTGTCCTTATATTTATTATAGAGGTTGTCGTGCTCCAGTTCCAGAATCTTTGATGCCATGGTCTGTCGCAGGGTGAGGATGGCACGGCGTCCGAAGTCAGAGAAATTGATTTTCTCTGCCACGTCTTCGCCTACCTCATAGTCAGCGTCAATCTTCTGTGCTTCCGACAGACTTATCTCGGTGTTCGGGTCGTTTACATCATCGTCGTCCACAACTACTCGGTTGCGGTAGATTTCGAAATCTCCGTTCTCCGGATTGACAATCACATCAAAATTCTCGTCTGATCCATACTGTCTCTGCAGCACGCTGTGGAATGAGTCTTCAATCACGCTGACCAATGTTGTACGGTCGATGTGCTTCGTGTCCTTAAACTCTTTGAAGGAGTCGATAAGGCTTACCTCTTCTTCGTTTTTCTTTTTTGTTGCCATTATATGTTTTGTTATTTTTTGCTTGATAATGAAGTGGGGCAGGGGATCACTTGAAGTCGATGACGGCTTTTACCCATTTCACATCGCCGTAGCCGAATGTGCGTTCTACGTCTACCTGCACGGGACGTTTCTTTCCTTCCACTTTCTGCTTTTCCTTATAGCTGAGTGTAAAGCCAGATTCATCTGCAGCTGTCAGTACGCCCGCCAGTTTCTTGCCGTCGGCAGTCATGGTCTCCACTTCCTTGCCGATGCTGTTCACGTACTGCTGCAACACCTTGAACGGTTGCCCGATTCCGGCAGAACCCACTTCCAGTTCGAAATCTTCCTTATCTCTGTCAAGATGTGATTCAATGAAACGGCTCAACTCGCAGCAATCGTCAATCCAGACTCCATCCTTGTGGTCAATCTCCACCACGATATTGTTGTCCTTGTCTACTGTGGCGTCGACAAAGAAATAGTCCTTTGCCTCGAGCCATTCGTCCACCAATGCTTTAATCTTCTTGCTATCTATCATATTTGTATTGAAACGTTACAAAAGGGAGGAACTTTTCAGCCCCTCCCTTCCCTTTCATGCCGCAAAGGTAAATAAAAATATAGTCATCACCAAATAATTCAATGTTTTTTCGTTGATTTGCCCATAACTTTTAGGACTTTACATTCGGAATGTATTGGCGGGACCTGAAAAATCTGCGTTCTCATTATCTCGATCTGCTGGCATCCTGCTCTTCGTGACTGTTCCCGAAACCTGTCTTGAGTTTGCTGCGGATGGACTTTACTTATTCAAACTTGTCCAGGACTACAACGATGTCTTCTGCAATCATTTGCCGGAGACGACTGTCATTTGTTTGTCGGACAGCGACCGTATATCACCCGGATTGTAGTTCTTTTCAATATACGTGATTGCTTGCTCCTTTTGTGTTGCTGCAAGGCTCTGTCACCCCGCATCTCTTATCCTATACATACGTCTTTTATATAATACGCATGCGCTTGCAATAACATCGTATGCCACTTTTTATGACCTAACCATTCCCTAATCCGAAGAAAAGTCGTAACTTTGCGCTCACTACAACTATAAATCAAACTTTTCAATAACTATTAGACAGCAAATCAAGACCTCAATGACACAGAAATTATTCAAATCATTGGCTTTCACCGGACTCATCACAGCAAATGCATTCTGTAGTATGAATGTCCAGGCGCAGAGCGAACTCTATCCGCAACATTTTAATCTTGAACAAGTGTGCTTGCTCGACGGCCCGTTCCGTACATCGTTGATTACAAATGCCAAGCTGCTGCTTGAATACGATGCCGACCGCCTGATGACACCCTTCATACGTGAAGCAGGACTTTCAAAAACCACAGACAAGAACAATAAATACTACAACTGGACTTCGCTCCATCAGTCATTCTCCAACTGGGGACTCTCCGACTGGTCGCTCGAGGGACATGTGGGAGGGCACTATCTGACGGCACTTGCCCTGACATACGCTTCGCTCAGTGCCGATTCGTCCCAATCGCAGTTGGCTTCAGAGATAAAGAGTAGGCTCGACTATTGCCTCGACATCCTCAAGGATTGCCAGGATGTATACAAAGGCAACACCTCTGGAATGGAAGGCTTTATCGGAGGACAGCCAATCACGCAGATCTGGCGTGGTCTCTATGCCAATAATCTCTCCGAATTCAAACGTTACGGAGGTTGGGTGCCGTTCTATTGCCAGCATAAAGTATTGGCTGGTCTTCGCGATGCCTACATCTATGCCGACAGCGAACTGGCAAAGGAACTGTTCCGCGGTCTGGCAGACTGGAGCGTCAATGTTGTTTCCAAACTCTCCACTGCCGACATGCAGACTGTACTTGGATGGGAACATGGCGGAATGAACGAGACACTGGCAGATGCCTATGCCATCTTCGGCGATTCAAAATACCTCACAGCCGCAAAGAAGTACAGTCACGCAACCATGCTCGATGGAATGCAGAGCCTCAATACCACATTCCTCGACAATAAACATGCCAATACTCAGGTGCCGAAATACATCGGTTTCGAACGAATTTATCAGGAGGACAAGACTGCAACAACATACAAAACTGCAGCACGCAATTTCTGGAAAGACGTGGTGGACAACCGTACCGTGTGCATTGGCGGCAATTCCGTCGATGAGCATTTCCTTGCTGCAAGCAATTCTTCGAGATACATCAATGTCCTCAACGGACCGGAGACTTGCAACACTAACAATATGCTCAAACTTTCCGAGGATTTGTTCGATGACACCCACTCGGCAACTTACGCTGATTTCTACGAGAACTCGATGTACAACCACATCCTCTCTACCCAGGACCCGGAAACCGGCGGATATGTCTATTTCACCACTCTGCGTCCACAAGGCTACAAGATTTATTCGCAGGTAAACCAGGGCATGTGGTGTTGTGTCGGCACAGGAATGGAAAACCACAGTAAATACAGCCATTTCATTTACACACATTCCGACCTCGCCAAGACTCTGTATGTGAACCTCTTCACAGCAAGCACTCTGACAGATTCTGTCTATTCGGTCACCCAGACCACACGTTTCCCTTATGAAGAAAAAACTCTTCTGACCGTCAACAAAGCCGGCGAATACACCATTGCCGTGCGCCATCCGTCATGGGCAGGCGCAGATTTTGCCATAAGTATCAATGGCGATCCGCAGTCGGTTTCAGTACATCAGGGAACGGCAAATTACGTGAAGTTGAAGAGGGAATGGAAGGAAGGTGACCAGGTGGAAGTGAAACTCCCCATGAGTCTACGCATTGAGGAATGTCCCAACTTGAGCGAATATATCGCAATCAAGTATGGTCCGATACTTCTCGCAGCCAAGACCTCAACCTCCGATTTGCAGAATGAGTACGCTGGTGAAGGACGTATGGACCATGCACCTGGCAGCAGGGCAAACTCCCTTTCCGTTGTATCGTCACCTCTCCTTATATGCGAGAGAGATTCGGTACTTGGAAAAATCAAGAAAACCGGTGACCTTACGTTCGACTTCAATGTGGCACGTAGCGATGCTGCCACCGATTGGGGCACACTGCAACTGCAGCCGTTCTTCTCCACTCATCATGCACGTTACATGATTTATTGGTATCAGCAAACAGCAGAACAATATGCAGAGAGCTCATTTGCCAGCGAGGAAGCAAAGAAACTCGCTTTGACCGCTCGCACCGTCGATTATGTCGGGACAGGAGAACAACAAAGTGAGGTGGGGCATAAAGCGGAATATTCCGCAAATTCCACTTACGGCAGCTACAATGGTGAAATCTACCGCGACGTACAGTCCGGCGGTTACATTCAATATGTGTTGGCAAACAACGATGGAATTGCTTCTGACTTGAGCATCATGTGCCGGTTCACCACAGCCGATGCCGGCAGAGTATGCACCATCTACATCGACGGAACATCCGTTGGGACATACACGGTTCCTTCGTCTTATCCGTCATCATTCAACGGATTCTTCGACTATGAATTGCCGATTCCCGATAAACTTCTCTTTGGATCTGACGGAAAGGTCAAGAAAGAACTCACATTCCGGATAGAGGCATCCGGGTCAACACCAGTTCCTGGTCTGTATTACCTGCGACTACTGAAGGACTACAGCAAACAATTTGCAACCAATTATCAGTTTGTCGCCCGCGAATGGGCGACTACTGGTGATGCAGGGCGAGTAACCCAGGGCAACATCAGTTATGATGCAGAAAAAAACACGGTTACGGTGAAATCGACGGGCACCAACAACGTGTGCCTGAATTTCACGCAGGACAAATATACCATCAACTCTGCCGACAAGTACTTCCTCATCCGCGCATCCAACGTGTCTGCTGCCGATGGTGATTCCTATCTTTGGTGGTTCAACGGCACTAATCATGGCACAAGCGTTAAGCCAACCTACATAGAGGCATTGACTGGCGGTGACAATGTGTTTTATTGGGACTTGACCACCAGTGGACTTGATGACAATTCTACCGGCAACGCCTATTCGTTCAGCCTTGGTAACACCATTTTCGGACTGACATCTACCACCGGCACGTCCGAAATAAAATACATTGGGTTCAACAGCGAGATGGCAGTACCGACCGGAATCGCCAACATTTCCTCAAACAAAGCATCAGCAAGGGGCATATACAGTCTAAGCGGAAGCAAACTGCAGTCAGCCGAAAAAGGCATCAACATATTGGACGGACGTAAAGTTCTGGTAAGATAGATTCTATACCGCTTCACTTAAAGAAAAACATTTGCTATCCGGATGAAGTGGGCAGGCTCAGCGTACGGAATTAGGATCATAAGCACTCGACGAAATCAGACTCCTAGATAGCGAACTTGCGTTCGAACGAGCAAACAAATGCTTGCCGCATGGCTCCGTTCCTTCCGTTTTTTTTCCTGCCTTCCGTGTTCGATAAAATAAAAATCTGCGACAGCTATGCTGCCGCAGATTCCTTATTTTCCCACGCTCAGTGCGTGAGCATCTTTTATTCACTTATTCGAAGTCTTCGTCGTCCCAACCGATGTCGGAACGCTCTTTTGCT
>CAVHYP010000013.1:0-49202 GCA_963640465.1 Bacteroidaceae bacterium
TGCATGTACGCACGCGCACACGCAAGACCTCTTTATGTTTAGCGGACAACAATAAAATAAAAAGCCAAGAATTGGAGCCAGCTCTCTCCGAGAGCACAGACGATGACACTCGAGCGACAGCTCGCATTTCCATTGTCTTGCAATCTCTATTTGCCAATTCGTGTGTTTTTGCTCTTTCTCTCGATATTTTTATTGCTTAATTGTGCCCTATTTTGAAATAATTTTGTCTGTTTGTGGTTCGTTTAATTAAAAATGATTATATTTGCACGCTAGAGGATTTATTGGGAACAAGAAATTAGATAATATATTAACAACAATTTAAAACAAGATGATTATGAAGAAATCATTTATTTACGCCATTGTTTTGGCTCTTTTCACATTCACTTCATGTGAGAAACTTAATGTTGAAACGATTGACAAGGATGGTTTTGTCGACCTTACTTTCAATGTTCAATCTGTTGAGTCTGCTTATAAGACTCGTGCGACGCTAGCTGATGTAAAAGCCAAGAAGCTTGATTTTGCAATTTATAGTTGTCGCAATTCAAAGTACACTTTATTTGAAATTGTTCAGCAGGAATCAACTGACGAAAATTTTGGCTCAATTTCTTTAACTAAGGTTCCTTATGGGTCTTATAAGATCATTGCTCTTGCACATTTATCTTCAGCTCATGCTAGTATGACGGATTTTTCAAAGATTGAATTTGAAGGAAAACCTACTGAAACATTTTCTGCTGTGCAAGACATTACTTTGAATGCTGAAAGTGCAAATAGTTATTCTTTGAAGATGACGAGAGTAACAAGCCGTTTTACACTTATCGCTGCAGATGCTCAACCTGCTAATGTAGCTTCTGCAGAATTCACTTTTACTGGTGCTGCCACAAATTTCAACGCTTCGACAGGTTTCGCTTCTGCTGCTGATGAAAACTCTCGTACAACTAGGGTAGACCTCACTAACTCTGCATATGTAAAGAACAAGAATTTTTATGTTCATATGTTCCTCCCTTCAAATGATACCAAGATAAATGTTGTTGTCAAGTTTTTTGATAGCATGGATAATGTCCTTATAACAAAAGAATTTAAGGATGTTGCTATGCAACAGAATAGGAATACTATATGTAAGGGTGATGTATATTCCAGCTTGTCTTCGACTCAAGGTTTTTCCTTTTCAATAGATGATACGTGGAAGGAGGATCTTGTTGTTCCGTTCTGACGCTGCTTGCCCTGATCCAATCAATAAAGCATCCGCATGAACACATGATTCATGCGGATGCTTCTGTGTGTGGTATTTATGGTGTCTTATTTGATACCGAGTTTCTTCTTGATGTCTTTGGGCACAGCGTCTTTGTGGACGAGGATATTCATTGTCTTGTTGCGGACAAAGGGCTTGGATGCGTACCAAACGCCTTTGTACTTTCCAGCATCACCCCATGAGTTCTTTACCATGAAGTACTCGGTGCCGTTTACGTCTTTGGCAATGCCGTAGATGAGCATTCCGTGGTCGTCGGTTGTGGTCCAGTTATCGTAGTCGCGTTGGCGCTCTTTCTGGGTGTAGGACTTCTCAGGACATGGTTTTGTCTGTGCTTCTTTCTGCTTCTCGTAAGTGGAGAGTCCCAGCCAGTGTGCCATATCGCTGCCTGAGAGGTCGGCTGCCTTCTCCTCGGTGTCGGGGAACACAGCAAGTCCGTTGCGAGTGAAACCGGTCTCGCTCACGTCTGATCCCCATGCGAAGGTGTAGCCGTTGTTGATGGCATTGTCCATGACCTGCATGAGTTCGTCGATCGGCAGGTTGTAGCTCTCGCCCCATCTCCAGTTGTCCTGGATCTCGAGGATGAACGGTTTGTAGAAGGGGTGATGGGTGTAGGATGTGAGTGACACATAGTCGTTGAGGTTGAGTCCGAGGCTCTCCTGGAAGGACTGTGGGGTATAGGTCTTGCCTTTGTAGGTGAAGGTCTCGGGCACTTTGCCGAGGTAGGCATCGAAGATGCCGTTTAGTCCGTTCATCCATGCGGGTGAGAGTTGCTTTGACTCGCTCTTTGCGATTGACTCCACATATTTAGTTGCCAACGGGAAGAACTCGGTGAAGTTGGCGAGGGTGTCGCCATAGAGTGAACCGGGTGCCGGCATGGCCTCCTCGGGTATCATTCCGTAGTTTTTCATGCAATAGACTGCATCGTAGAAACTGCCGCCTTCGGAGAAGGAGATGTCACCGTGGAGACGTACGGATGCCTTGGCACGGTCTTCATAGGTCTTGTGTGCCAGATACATCTCGCAGAGGTTGTACTCGCCCTTGCCTATGCGCAGGAGCTCGGCTTCGAAGAATCCGAGGCTTGAGTATGCCCAGCATGTACCCGAACGGTTCTGGTTCTTTATTGATGTGATGGGGATTTCCTTTACAGTCTGGAATTTGTAACCGTCTTCTTCCTGGTCTCCTGACTGTGCGAATGTGAGTGCTGCTGAAAAGAAAAGCACTAATGTCATTAGTTTTCTCATTGTGGAATTTGTTTTTGGTTGTTATTGTTCTTATTTTGCGATGAATGCCTCTACGTCGTCGGCATGGTAGGGGATTATCTTGTCTCCCAACACCCGACAACCATTGTTGGTGATGAGCAGGTCGTCCTCGATGCGTATGCCTCCGAAGTCGCGGTAGTCCTCAATTTTGTCGTAGTTGATGAACTCTTTATGGAGTCCCTTGCCCTTCCATTTGTCGATGAGGGCAGGGATGAAATAGATGCCCGGCTCGTCGGTGAGTACCCAACCCGACTGTATTCGGCGTCCGCAACGCAGGCAGTTGGTGCCGAACTGTTCTGACGGGCGCACCTCGTCGTCGAAGCCTACGTGTACCTGTCCCAGACCTTCCATGTCGTGTACGTCCATTCCCATCATGTGTCCCAGTCCGTGCTGCAGGAATATGGCATGAGCTCCGGCTGCCACTGCATCCTCTACATTGCCTTTCATCAGTCCGAGGTCCTTGAGTCGTTCGGTCATCAATCGGCATACGTCGAGGTGCATGTCCATCCACTTCATGCCGGGATGGGCTTTCTGGATGACGAGGTCGTGGCATGCCTCAACGATGGTGTAGATGTCGCGCTGCTTGGGTGTGAACTTGCCGCTTACAGGGGTGACACGGGTGTTGTCGGAGCAGTAGTTGTTGACTGTCTCGGCTCCTGCATCACACAGCATGAGTCTGCCTGCTTCGAGCGGACGAAGCGACGGGTTGCCGTGGAATATCTCGCCGTGCATGGTGAGGATGGTGAGGAAGGACACTTTGCTTCCCTTGCTGCAGGCAATGCCTTCCATGGCTCCTGCAATCTCTTTCTCAGTCATTCCCGGAGCGCACATCTTCATGGCTGTGGTGTGCATCTCGTATCCGATTGCCATGGCACGCTCGATCTCTGCTATCTCCTCGTCGGACTTCACTGCACGCATGTCGACCACTGCCTTTATCAGTTTGAGTGATGCTGCGTCCTTGGTTTTCAACGGGTGGATTCCCATGAGGTCGCCGACCTGAATCATGATGTCGTGACGGTAGGGTGGGAGGAAATGGATCTCCTGTCCCTTGCTCTTAGCCTGACTGACCATTGGCGCGAGTGCGGATGTAGGTGCAGAATTGCTGATGCCAACTTCCTCTGCGAGCTCGTGGATGGATGGAACGAATCCGGTCCAGATGATGTCTTCGATGTCAACGTCATTTCCTATGAGGTATTCCTTGTCCTCATTCACGTCGATGACTCCCACTAGTCCTTCCTGCTGTTGTCCGAAATAGTAGAGGAAGGTGCTGTCCTGACGGAATGCATATCCGTTGCTTGGATAGTTCGCAGGGGCGTTGTTGCTACCGAACAGCAGTATCAGACCGCTGCCGACTTTCTTCTTCAGTTCAGCCCTGCGCTGAACGTAAGTCTCTTTGCTGAATGCTATCATAGCCTTAATGTGATTAATCTGAATGCAAATTTACGCTGTTTCTTTCAGAATAACAAGCAAAATCATGAAACACTTTGCCTTTTATGGCTTTATTGTGCCGGAGTGCAGGGTTCTGCATAATGGGGAATGAAACCTCTCCTAAATCCTCCCCTAAGGGGAATGACTTGCAAATGCGAGCTGCGATCAATCGGTGAAAGAAAAAAACTAAAAAACTCCCGAGCCGGTTCGTTCGCACTCCGTGCTCATGACGTTATGGTTACGCCACAAGCTTAGGTAAGCAAGCTTACCATGCCTGCACCGCCACGAATCGCCTCGAGCGATAAACCGTGCCTTCGGCAAATAAACCCCATGCGGCATGAATGTTTTGTGTTTTAGCTTTTAGGTTGCTATGTGGCGAGATTGTATGATGCGTAACAAAGTTAGCAAGCGACTGACGAAAGCGTAAGCGCTAGGAGCTAACTCTCTCCGAGAGCGTTAAAGCGAGGGTTGTTTTCGTGTGCTGTAAACAATGCGAGCGAAGCTCGAGTGCAATCGTCTACGCTCTCGGAGAGAGCTGACTCCTATTTTGGGATCTTATTTTTTCAAATATTTTCGAACATTCGAGACAAACAAAATTAATGACAAATTAACGGGCTATTATACGGCGATTAATGTTTTAGAAGATTCGTGTTGGAAGTGCGAGCTGATGCTCGAGTGAGATCGTCTACGCTTTTGGTGAAAGGAGAAAGCTGACTCTTATTCCCTTTGCTGAATTCCTACTGTCCAAAGGCAATAAAGCGGGGAGTTGTCCGTTTTAATGATACTATGAGAAGAATTCGTAACGCAACCGTATTGGCTTGGTGTCTTGTGATGGTGCTTTCCTGTAGCAACGAGAATGTCTATCTGAAGAAGGGCAACCAGCATTTTGCATTGGGCGAGTACTACATGGCTGCACAGTACTATAAGAAGTCGTATCAGCGGACACCTGCCAAGGACAAGACGAAAAGGGCGGACCGATCGTTCCGCATAGGCGACTGTTACCGCAGGATAAACAGTCCGCAAAGGGCTGTGCAGTCGCTGCAGACGGCTGTTAGGTATCACTACTCGGATTCCACCGCGTTGCTCGTTCTCGGCGTACAGCAACTGAAGCTGGCGAACTACAAGGGTGCCAAGGAGAGTTTCATTCAGTATCTGGCGAAGGACCCGGGCAACGAAGTGGCGCGTTCGGGACTTCTGTCGTGTGAACTCGCTCCCGAGTGGAAAGCCAATCCCAACCTCTACAATGTGAGCAAGGCTGCCATCTTCAATTCCAACCGTTCGGACTTCTCACCGATGTTTATAGGTGAGGACTGCGACCAGCTCCTCTTTACCTCTACCCGCAGGAATGCCACAGGTGACGATTTGAACGGAATTACGGGTGTGAGGAATGCCGACATGTTTGTTGTCAGGAAGGACGAGAACAAGAAATGGAAACAGCCCGAGGAAATTGAATCGGAAATCAACACTGAATATGACGAGGGTGTGAGTTGTCTGTCGCCCGACGGCAAGACGATGTATTTCACCCGCTGCAGTTCTGACCCTTCCTATCCGCGCTATGCGGAGATATTCCAGTCGGCCCGTTCGGATGCTTCATGGGCGAAACCCACCAAGTGTGAGATAAGCAAGGACACGCTTTCGTCGTTTGCCCATCCGGCAGTGAGTCCTGACGGCGAATGGCTCTATTTCGTGAGCGATATGCCGGGAGGCGAGGGAGGCTACGACATCTGGCGGACACGAATCGTGAAGGACGGCTTTGGCGGCGTGGAGAACTTGGGACGGCCTATCAACACGGCTGGCAACGAACTGTTCCCTTCGTTCCGTCCGAATGGTGACCTCTATTTCTCGTCTGACGGACATCCTGGAATGGGAGGACTCGACATCTTTAAAGCTACCCCCGACAGCATCAAGGGCTGGATTGTGGAAAACCAGCAGTATCCCCTCAACTCGAGTGCGGACGACTTCGGCATGACGTTTGAGGGAGTGTACAACCGCGGCTACTTCTCTTCGAGCCGTGGCGACAACAGCCGTGGACTCGACAATATCTACAGTTTCGAACTGCCGGAGGTTGTGCAAGTGGTGACCGGATGGGTGTACGAGAAGGACGGATATGAACTGCCCGAAGGACTGGTCTACGTGATAGGCGATGACGGGACAAACGAGAAACTGAGCGTGAAAGGTGACGGATCGTTCCAGAAGTTGCTTACCCCCGGAGTGTCGTACGTGATGCTCGGCACATGCAAGGGCTATCTCAATGTGAAGCAGGAAATCAAAGTGGCGCAGTCGCAGGAGAGCGAAGAATACACGCTGCAGTTTCCGCTGCCGCCAATCAACATACCGGTGCTCATTGACAATATCTTCTACGAGTTTGACAAGGCTTCGCTCACCGAGGCTTCTACCACTGCGCTCGACAGCCTGGTGATCATGATGAACGAGAATCCGAACATTACCATTGAACTGGCATCGCACTGTGACTATAAGGGCAATAACGACTATAACAAGCGACTGGCTCAGCGAAGGGCAGAGTCGGTGGTGAACTATCTGATTGCCCACGGAGTGAAGGCAGACCGACTGACGGCAGTTGGGTATGGCGAGGAACGTCCGAAGGTGGTGAGAAAACGCCTTGCCGACGCTTATGATTTCCTCAACGAGGGCGACACGCTTACCGAGGCATTCATCCTCAAACTGAAGGACGACCAACAGAAAATATGCAATGCCATCAACCGACGCACGGAATTCAAGGTCCTCAGAACTACATATGGCACCACTCTGAAAGAATATGATGTTGACGGTGCCGGCAAACCAAAGGAAGGCTGCGAAGACGGGAACGGCGAAGCCACCAAGGAAGAAAACTCAGGTGACGGGGCATTGCCCGAGGACGGAGAGAATTAGAAGTCGAACCAAATCTTATCGGTCAGATCTAATTCTTGTCGCCAGTCATAGATTCCTGGAACCGACATTTAATTCCTACCAGCAGTTTCAAACTTCTGGAACCAGCATTTAATTTCTGGAACCATCCTTGAATTCTTGGAAATATTTGAGGCAAGTGTCGCGCCATTCACAGGCATTGTCGTATTGATCGTTCAGCAGAGTCTCCACTTCTTTCCACCGGTCCACATCTTTGTGCTTTTCAAACAACGGACGCATGAGATTCCATATGCCTTTGTATGCTGCCACTTCATCCACACCTTTATTATAGTGTGCGCAAAGGTTCTGCCACAGTGTGTGTCCATTCTTCATACGATAGTCCCAGGCAATGTGGTGGAACCACAGAAGGTATTCATCGGGACAAGTCGAAATGTCATCGTAGATGGAACGGTAGGGTTCGCGGTACTGACTTGTGGCACAGGTGCCGGTGGAACTGCGGTTGAACCCGATGCCGGTGGAGTCCGCCTTGTGATAGTACACCGGACACCATTCGATGGGGTATTCAGCCTTGAATCCGTCGGGCTCGGGACCGTAGTGATGGTCGAACTTGAATATATGGTGCAAGCCCAACGGCATCATGTAGTCCACGCAGGTCTCCCTCGACTTCTCCATCATGGCGAGCATTGCATTTCTGAAATCCTCTGATTCGCTCTCTGTAAAGGTCTGATCCAGCCACTCGGCTGCAATGCTGCGTGAATCGATCGACGGGTTCCAAGCCAATCTGCCGAAGGCATACCAGTTGGCTTGTGAGAAAGGGTGTCCGCACCAGTTGGCTGCATCGCCCACATTGCTCACTCCTGCAATGCCGGAAAGACGGTTGGGTTGGACGAATGTGAAGAACTCTGACCACATCGGGGTGAGATAGACGAGGTGCCTGGACTGTCCTGTGTATTCCTGTGTTATTTGCAGTTCTGCCATTTGGGTGGTATGGATTATATTGTCGAAGATAGGAGCGTAGGGCTCGCGCGGCTGGAAGTCTAGCGGTCCGTTCTTGCTCTGGAGAATCACGTTGCTGCGGAACTGCCCGTCCAAATCCTTGAACTCCGATACAGCCTGCTTCACGCGGTCCTCATTCTTGTGGCGTGCACCATACACGAAACTGCGCCACATGACGATTCCTCCGAAAGGCTGCAGTGCATCTGCCAGCATGTTGGCTCCGTCGGCATGGGTGCGTCCGTAGTCGAATGGGCCTGCTTGTCCTTCGGAATTTGCCTTCACTAGAAAGCCTCCGAAATCAGGGATGTACCGATAGATGGCTTTCACTGTTTTTTTCCACCACTTTATGACATCAGCATTCAGTGGGTCGGCGGTCTTTGTACTGCCAAGTACCTCAGGCGAAGCGAAGTTTACTGACAGATAGACCTTTATTCCGTAGGGGCGCAGGATGTCAGCAATCACTCTTACTGTGTCGAGATATTCGGATGTAAGGATTTTGGCGTTGGCATTCACATTGTTGAGCACCGTGCCGTTGATGCCGACGGATGCGTTTGCCCGTGCATATTCGGCAATGCGGTCTGCCCATGGCTGCTGCTCCATTCCCGTGTGCCAGAAGATGCTGAGTCCGGCATATCCACGTTCGATGGTACCGTCGAGATTGTCCCAGTGATTGAGTATGCGCAGGCGGAAGGTGGGCTCGCTGTGGGTGTCGTGCATGGCGCCAGCCATCTGTTGGCGTGCCAGTTCATAGCATGCATAAATCAGTCCCGTGCCACTGCCTCCTGCCACTGCCTTCCCATTGATGGAGAATGCATCTGCTGTCAGTGATGAGTCGATGGTGAATGAGTAGGACTTCCCTTCCCAGTAAGATTTTAGTTCTGTTGGATTCATCTGCATGAATTCCCCCAGCCACAGTGTGTGACCGTTGTTTGCGCGGCAGGTGGCACTCAGTGTCACGAGTAGCAAACCCAGTGTGAATGTCTGTATCTTGTTCATGCTGCAAAATTAGAGGATGTTGTTTCTGCGGGTTTATATGATTGAAACAATAGTTTGCATGAATGTAACAATACTGGAATTTAAGTCCTGCAGAGTGTTGGGTACATTCTTTTTTATACTAACTTTGCGTTGTAATAACTATACTTCGAAATGAAATCAATAATCGCAGCATTCATGTTTATCGTGTCAGCCTTTGCCCTCCATGCGCAGACTGGCGACGGATGGTCGGCTACTTGGGGTACTTCTCCCGAATACACCGGTGCGGGTGATATGCCGAAGATGTCGTTGTCAAACACTACGGTGCGGCAAATCATACATGCATCGCTTGATGGCAAGCGCGTGCGTTTGAGCCTGAGCAATTTCCACAGCGACAAACCGGTGGAAATCGAGGCAGTATATATCGCGGAGGCAGGAGAATTGGACAACATCGCTGCTTCCACTGCCAAGTGCGTCACGTTCAGTGGCAAGCGCAACGTTACCATCCCGGCAAAGGGAAACATCACGTCGGATGCCGTCAAGTTTAAGGTGAAGCGTTGTGCAAGGATTGCAATCACCATTGCCTACGGCAAGAATGTGCCTGAATATGCAACGTCGCACAGAGGGTCGCGTACCACATCCTACATCGCCAAGGGAATGGTGGGGCCGAAGGACAAGTTTGAGACTGCAGAGAAAGTGGACCACTGGTACAACATCCTCTCGCTCGAGGTGAGGGCCAAGGCAAATGTAGTGGCAGTGCTGGGAAACAGCATTACAGACGGACGCGGTTCGACCACCAACCTGCAGAATCGCTGGACTGACCGGATGGCAGAGCACTTGCCCGAAGGTTGCGGAGTGGTGAACCTCGGCATCGGAGGCAACAGCGTGCTTGAAGGCGGTATCAGTCAGCCTTTGATGCGCAGATACAAGGATGAACTTTCTTTCCACAAGGGAATAACACACCTTATTATATATGAAGGAACGAACGATATAGGTGCAAGCCGACAAGACCCCGACAAACTTGCAGAACGACTTATAGAAGCCTATAAGGAGATTGTGGCTTATGTCCATGGGAAAGGTATCCGCGTGTATGTGGCTACCATCACCCCTACGAAAGGACATGACTACTTCAGTTCTTCGCATGAAAAGGTGCGCACGGCAGTGAACCGCTGGATAAGGTCTGCAGAAGGGTTCGAGGGGGTCATCGACTTTGATGAATTGGTGAGAAATCCCGATGACAACGAGCAGCTGCAGAAGGAATATTCTGATGACTGGCTCCATCTCAATCCCCTGGGCTATGAGGCAATGGGAAATTTTGCAGCCGGGATAATAGGCAAGGATTTAAAAAACAAGTAATCGGAAAGAACAATTAATCAGGGGTGTATTAAATAAGCAATGGCTTGATGGACAAGCAAGGACTTAGCAAATAATTAAGGATATAAAGGACAAAAACAAATAATCAACAGAAATGAGTGAAAATATAACGACAAACCAACAGAATGGTTTCTACCATCTGAACTGGTTGCAGCGCATAGGCTTCGGCTCGGGCGACTTGGCACAAAACCTTATTTATCAGACCATCTCCATGTATCTGCTGTTCTTCTACACGGATATTTACGGACTGGATGCAGGAACGGCGGCTACGATGTTTCTCGTAGTGAGACTGGTGGATGTGATTTGGGACCCGATCGTCGGTACATACGTCGACAAGCACCATCCGCGCTGGGGCAAGTACAGGTCTTACCTTGTGTTTGCCGGAATTCCGCTGACTGCATTCTCCATCTTGTGTTTCTGGAACGGATTCAGTGGATCGCTGCTCTTCGCCTACGTCACTTATGTGGGCATGTCGATGTGCTACACGTTCGTGAATGTGCCTTATGGTGCTCTCAACAGTTCACTCACACGTGACACCAACGAAATCACCATCCTCACCTCTGTACGCATGTTCATGGCAAACTGTGGCGGACTGGCGGTTTCTGCCGGAGTACCAATCCTTGTTGCAGTGCTTGCAGCACAGAAGTTGCCGCTCGAGATGTCTCTGTTTATGGGACTCGGTTCGCTTCCTTCGTTCATCTTCATGCCTATGGTTCCTGCCATCAAGCGCAAGATAGGAAAGAAGAACATGTTCTATGCCTTCCTCTCTGTGGCTATCATAGGCATGGCAGCGCTCTATGTAGTAAGCAAATACTGTGATATGGAGAAGAACATGGCTGCAGTCTACATCGCGCAGTTCATCAAGTCAACTGGTGTGATTGTGGCAACTGGATATATGTGGGCACTGGTGCCTGAGGTCATCTCGTTTGCAGAATACAAGACTGGACGCAGAATCTCCGGCATTGTGAATGCCTTGACCGGCATCTTCTTCAAAGCAGGTATGGCTCTGGGAGGAGTGATTCCTGGAATAGTGCTCAAGATGACTGGTTACAGAGTTTCGGAGCAAGCCACAACCCTTCCGAAGGATTCTTCAGCATGGTTCTATGTGATGCTGATTTATGCAGTAGTGGGTTGCGCATTGTTGATGTTCTGTTTCTCTCAGACAAAAGAGCGCGTGGTGATGGACGAGAAGGAGACTGCCAACGTGAAAGTGAGCGACTTGTGGACAGAGTTCGTACGCAACCGTCCTTTGCGCATCCTCGCATTGTTCTTCATCACAGCCTTTGCCATGATGTCGGTGGGCAATGCCGCCGGCGCTTACTTCATGAACAATCTCGACCAGCAGACTCCGCTTGCTCAGGAGGGTATCCGTTGGCTTGTGTGCGTCATACCGGCAATGCTGCTCGTGCTTGCGATGTTCATTATATCCAAGTATGAACTCTCTGATGATGTCATCGACAATATAAACAAGGAGATTGAAGCACGCAACAAGAAATGATAAAATTTAGAACAAAAAAATACATACAAATATGAAAGCAAGGTATTTATTCCCACAGGATTATATGGCTGATCCGTCGGCTCATGTTTTCAACGGCAAGATTTACATTTATCCATCCCACGACTGGGACTCAGGTGCTGCCTTCGACGATGACGGCGGACATTTCCAGATGAAGGACTATCACGTGTTGTCAATCGACGGTGACCCGATGACTGGCGAGGTTACTGACCACGGAGTTATCCTCGACCTTCCCGATGTTCCTTGGGCAGGACGACAGATGTGGGACAATGATGTGGTGGAGAAGAATGGCAAGTACCATCTGATTTTCTCTTGTAAGGACAAGAACGGGGTGTTCCATCTTGGTGTAGCCGTTGCCGACCGTCCCGAAGGTCCGTTCAAGGCTCTGCCCGACCCAATCCGTGGATCTTATTCTATCGACCCAGCTGTATTCAAGGACGATGACGGACAAGTCTATGTCTATTTCGGAGGTATCTGGGGAGGACAACTCCAGTGGTATAAGGACAACAAGGCTCTGAAGGACGAATACTTGCCGTCGGGCAAGGAGAATCCAATTCCAAGCCGTGTGGCACATCTCACTGACGACTGTCTGCAGTTTGCAGAGGAACCAAAGCCTGTGCTGGTGGTTGATGAGGCAGGCAATCCGTTGAGGGCAGACGACCCTCACCGTTTTTTCGAAGCAAGCTGGATGCACAAGTACAACGGTAAGTACTATTTCAGTTATTCTACGGGCGACACCCATCTGCTTTGCTATGCCGTAGGAGACAATCCTTACGGACCGTTCACTTATAAAGGCGTGATACTTGAACCGGTGGTTGGATGGACAACCCATCATTGCATCGTTGAATATCAGGGTAAATGGTATTTGTTCCATCATGACTGCGTGCCTTCAAACGACACCACATGGCTCCGTAGCCTGAAGGTGATTCCGCTTGAGTATGATGAAAATGGCTTGATACTGACTGCCAGGTCAAATTGAATATTTTCGGTCTGATTCTCGGATATCTCCGGAAATTATTGGATTTATCGGTGCAGATTATTGAACGTCTCCGGGCTAATTATTGATTAGAAAGAGTTTTCCTTGCCCTGTAGGTTCCGTTGTCGTAATATTCTCTCTGGATTACGATCGGCTCGCCTGCAGGGGTTTTTATGCGTTGCCCGCGCAGGTTGTAGTACCTCATTTCCACTAGTTTGCCTTCTGTCACATCTTCCTTTATTCTATGTATCGGATTAATATTGCCGTTGTCCTCAGTACGCACCAACTGTGTCGTGGTGTTGACTTTGTTGTCCTGTCCGATGGTGATGCGGTCGAAAAGCGATGTGTTGTTGCTTCCGTCGGGATAGCGGCCGAATGTCTGCCAACGTGACTGTCTGCTGTAAACCAGACTGTCGGTCCATGAACAGTCGGCTGCCGATATGCTGATGAACGATTGGTCGTCGTTGCTCAGTTTGAATGATGCATGAAGTTGGTTGATTTCGCTCTGTTTGTCACACCACACGATTCTGTGGCTGTGGGCAGGAATGATGGTTGACAGACTGGAAGTGATTTGATACTTCTGCAGGTTTGTGCGGTCATCGCTAAGCCACATGCCAGCCAAGTCGATGTCCTTGTCTGTAGTGTTGTAGAGTTCTATCCAATCGCTCTTCTTCATGTAGTCGCTGATGTAGATGTCATTCTTCGAACTTACCTCGTTGATGCATACCGGATGAGTGGTTGCATCATCGGCCTTCTCCGTGAACATTGCCTGTACTGTGTGGATGCCACTGGCAACGGTGGCATAGTCTTCAAAATGGAATATGCTGTCCGTGCATATTGTCTCGCCGTTCACTGACCAACCCTTGAAGTCATGGTTGTCGTCCGACAGCGCCTTGAGTGAAATGTTGCCGAAGAGTGTGCCGTCGAATTTGTTGTATGGTATCTCTTGGTCGTTGAGCAGAAGTCTGCCATCGGTGTTGGCAGAAATCTTCACGTCGTATTGTCCGTCTTTTATCGACAGAAACGACTTCAGATTGCTTATTGCCGTGTTGTAACGTCCGTCTCTGTCGGCAATGCAGTTGTAGAGTTTTGTGGCTTTTGCAGTTGGATTATAGTCCTTTCCTTCAATCGCAAGGGCAGGGGTTATCATCGTGGTGACGGAATCGATGATTGCTTCGCATTGGTCGATTACAAACACGCTTCCTCCCATCAGACAGTAGGCATCAATGAACTGTTTTCTGAACGGTTCGTACTTCAGCATGTTGCGGAATATCCTGCAGAGTTTGCCAGAGGCAGTTGCCATAGAATTGATTTCCAATGTGTTGTTGGTATTACCAAAACATCCGTCGAGGTCGTACACCACAAAGTGAATTTTGCCGTCGTCTGTCTGAGCGTTGAATCCCTTTATGTTCTTCAATCCGGTGCGAATCCAGTCGGCATTGCCTGTGTAGAGTTCCATGGCCATGTAGGTGCAGTATTCGTCGATATCGAGAATGTCAGTGATGTCGTTCCATATGGTTGTGTCGCTGGGTGATGCTGCGAGGTTGTTGCTCAGAGTCTGCCATTTGTTGATGCGGTCCAGCGTACCTGCCTTCAGCGTTATGTCATTTTCCCATTGGTCAATCTCATCAGAGTCGATGCCGTAGTTGCTGTAGGCAAATTGCTTGTTGCTTGCCTCGCGCAGGTTGAACATGCCGAGGTATTTCCCGTTGAGGAACACATGGCTGGGCTGGTAGGCTTGCAGGTCGAGGCAGACTCCGCTCTTTCGCAGAATCTCCTGTATGGTTACGTCCCACATGCGGGCATATTGGTCCTGTCCTCCGTTGCGCACCAGCATGGTCTTCAGCTTGATGTAGGGCTTGCTGTCGAACACTGCGTATGGGAAATAGTTGATGCCAGCATAGGCTTTCTCGGCTTTCAACTTGAATGAGGTCTTGTATTCCCAGAAATCATCGCCTTTGTTGAAGCGGGTCCATCCTCCGAACAGAGAGAACAATCCCTCTTGGTTTAGTTTGGATACATATTCTCCGTTCTCGGGCTTCAGAAGCTCGATACTCACTGGTCGCTCCCAGTCCATGTTTTGGTTGCACGGCTTGGACTGGTTGTTGCCTGTTCTGCCGTTGATTCCCACTACGTAGAGTCCTATTGTGTCATTGAAGAAATTGTCGGGGTGAGTGTTTACGCACACTATGGACAGGTAGTAGCCATTGTCGTTCTTGATGAAAGTGCGTGTCACTACATTGCTGTTGAGCATACCTTCTTTTGCCAACATGAATCGGTAGACAGTGGTGTTGGCTACGGTGAAATGTCCACCGTTTGTCATTTTTGCGCTCTCCATCGTTGGCGCTGCTCCGTTCATTGTATAGTATAAGGTGGCACCTGCGGGGATTGACACATTGAAGGTGATGCTGTCTGTGAATAGGGTGCTGCCAGTGTTCACTTGCGGTTCTTCCATCTGTGCGTCGGCAAAGGCAGAGTTGTTGTTCGTTGCTTTGGGCGAAGGTTCCGAGGTCATCCTCCATACTGCTCCGCCATCGGTGGTGCGTGCATATGAGGCACGTGCAATGGCTGACGGGTAATTCACTGTGTCTACTACTTTTTTGTTGGTGTCCGTCAGTCTGATCAGCCCTCCGTCAGCATCCAACTTGAACGGAATCTGCGTTGAGGCTCCGCTGCCGTAGAATCCATCCTTGCTGTTGTGGTCAAACCACAGACAGATGTATCCATGTGCAGGCACCTTCCCGTTTGAACTTGTCAGGGTATAACTCTCGCTTTCGTCTTCCGAATCCGTGTGAGTGATTACCATTCCACTTAGTGATACACTCTCCTCGCCAGTATTGTAAAGTTCTATCCAACTGCCGTAGTTATATGACGGGTCGATATATTGGTCGATGTTTGCCACTTGTATCTCGTTTATCACCACATCTGCTGCAGCAAACACGCTGTAGGCAAGCAATGACAAAACACACTGACACCTCATTATAATATTGTTCATGCTAAAGTCCCTATCCATGTGAACTTATTGTTTCATTTTCGTGTGCAAAGGTAATCATTTTTTTTGTAGACTTCAAAGTCATTGACAATATCTATGAAACAAATTACATTTGTGCTTGCGGAACTCGGGATGTGACTTTGTTGTCTTTACCATTTGTGGACGCAAAAACTTCATCTACATGGCTCTTGCTTTTCGGGACTTTCGGCTCTTTCAACCCGAAGATTTTGAGAATCCTTGGGATTTTGGCTGAAAGGATTTTTAGGAAAAGGGAATAATCGCTATATTCCGATTGAAAGTGCAATCCGTTGCAAAAATATTTGGTTTGGGTATGGAATTTGCATTCGAATGCATAAATGTTTGGTTTAGTAACAAACCGGAAAATCAAAAAAAGCTTCAAATATTTGGCAATAATCGCGGATATGTGTAAACTTGCACCCACTAATAATCGCGGATAGGTGTGAAATCGGTAAAATAATAACAGCGGATAGATGTAATTGTTTGAAGAAAAAATGTATGGAAGGCTCTAAATGACAAGCCTTTTATGACAGAATCATGCTACAAAACAAGCACCGCATCATGATAAATCTATGATGCGGTGCAGTTGTGATTGTATGGTTTTTTGAGGTTCTATACTTCTTGTTTTATGCTTTCTGTTTTATGCTTTCTGTTTTATGCCTCTTCGTTGGCATCCTTTGGTTCCTCGGTTGTAGCCTTTTTGCGTGTAGTTCTGCGCTTCTTGGGTTCTTCCACTGGCTTTTCGATTTTCACTCCGGCAAGTTCCGGGTCGACGAGGATACGTCCGCAGTATTCGCATACGATGATTTTCTTGCGCATACGTACGTCCAACTGGCGCTGTGGCGGTATCTGTGCAAAGCATCCTCCACACGAGTTGCGCTGTACGTACACGATTCCGAGTCCGTTGCGGCTGCTCTTGCGTATGCGCTTGAATGCCTGAAGCAGACGTGGTTCGATGCAGAGCTCGAGGTTCTTTGCTTTCTCGCGCAGGCGTTCCTCTTCGTCCTTGGTGTCTGCCACGATTTCGTCGAGTTCGTTTTTCTTGATTTCAAGGTCTTGCTTGAGTTCTTCAAGCTGTTGCTTGCTTGTCACCAGGAGTTCCTCTTTGTTCTTCTCTGCGGTTTGTGCTTCGCGTATGCGCTTCTCGCTCAGTTCAATCTCGAGTGTCTGATACTCGATTTCCTTGTTGAGTGTGTCGTATTCGCGATTGTTGCGTACATTGTCGAGTTGTTCCTTGAACTTTGCTATCTTGCTTCTTGAAAGTTCGATGTTGCTCTTGTGCTGGTTGACGTCAGAACGAAGGTTTTCGATTTCTTTTTGTGCGCGCTCCATGCGTGTGTTGATTCCTTCCATTTCGTCTTCCAGGTCTTCCACTTCGAGTGGAAGCTCCCCGCGGAGTGTGCGGATTTCGTCAATCTGAGAAAGGTAGGTCTGCAGCAGATAGAGGTTCTTCAGTTTGTCTTCTACTGAGAGTTCGCTTGGTGATAGTTTCTTCTTTGCCATCTTATTCTTGTTGTTTTAATGATTATTCGTAATGTATGGGGTTTACACGCAGTTGTGTGGTGTGGATGGGCAGTGCAGGTGCTGCTGTGCTAATGATGTCGTGGAGGATTTCTGTCGTGTACTGTTCGCTTTCGTAATGTCCGATTTCCAACATGAGCACGTCGTCTTCGTGTCCGAAGAACCGGTGATAACCTATCTCGCCTGTGACAAACGCATCTGCTCCCATCTCTATGGCTTTGGGAATGAGGAACGCTCCTGCTCCTCCGCACAGTGCCACTTTCTGAATGCTTTCTCCGTGCCAGTTGTTATGGCGCACACATTCCACTCCGAATGTTTGCTTCACTTGCTGGATGAAGAACTCTTTGCTGACGGGTGATGCTAGTGTTCCGATGAGTCCGCTGCCGCCGTTCTGTCCTGCCTTTGGCTCAAGCCACTGCAGGTTGTCGAGTCCGAGTCGTGATGCAATCTTGTGGTTCACTCCTCCCGGTGCATTGTCGAGGTTGGTGTGGGCCGCATAGATCACGATGCCGTTCTTTATGGCTTTCATGATGATGCGTCCGATGTAGTCGTTGCCGGTGATGGTTTTCACCGGATGAAAGAGCAGCGGATGGTGGCTGACCACCATGTTGCAACCACGGGTAATGGCTTCGTCCACCACTTCCTCCGTCACGTCTAAAGACAACAATACCCCTGTAGCATCTACATCCTCTGTCAGTCCAATCTGCAGTCCGGCATTGTCGAATCCGTCTTGCAGGGCCAGAGGTGCAAAGTCTTCAAGGGTACCTATTATTTCCCTAATCTTCATATTCATGTGCAAAGTTACAAATTTATTTGATTGGTGAGGACTTTACGGCTGTCGTTTCATCGATTTTTATGCTATTATTTAAGTTTTACGTCTCTAAATCCTTTGTTTCTGTACAAAATCCATATCTTTGCATCGTGAATTCAATTGAATGCTGATGAAAAGAATACTTGCTTTGATTGTGACGTTGGGCATGTGGGCGAATCTTTGTGCACAAACAGTTCCGGCTTATTTGGATGAAAGTCTGCCGATTGACACTCGGATTGATGATGCTCTTTCCCGGATGACCCTGGAGGAGAAGGTGAGGATGTGTCATGCTGCAGGCAAGTTCTATTCGTGGGGTGTACCTCGACTGGGGATTCCAGGACTGTGGACATCAGATGGTCCGCATGGCGTGCGCTACGAGATGAACTGGGCTGACTGGAACCACTCCAATTGGGAGATCGACTCCTGCACTGCTTTCCCAACCCTTACTTGCCTGGCTGCCACATGGAACTTGGACCTTGCTTATGAATACGGCAGGGCACTTGGCGAGGAGGCAAGGTACAGAAACAAGAACGTGATGCTCGGTCCCGGCGTGAATATCTGCAGAATTCCGCTCAACGGCAGAAACTTCGAATATATGGGCGAGGACCCTTATCTCTCGTCAAGAATGTGTGTGCCATATATAAAAGGTGTGCAGTCGAACGGAGTGGCAAGTTGTGTGAAGCATTTCTGTCTCAACAATCAGGAAACCGACCGCTGGTCGGTGGACGTGGAGGTGAGCGAGCGTGCTT
Source organism: Bacteroidaceae bacterium (assembly GCA_963640465.1). GTDB lineage: Bacteria > Bacteroidota > Bacteroidia > Bacteroidales > Bacteroidaceae > Colivivens. The sequence continues at coordinate 18,727 of CAVHYP010000013.1, forward strand.
TGCGTGAAATCTATCTGCCTGCGTTTCATGCTGCGGTTACTGAGGCTGGAGTATGGAGTTTGATGGGATCGTACAACAAAATCCGTGGGACGCATGGTTGTCACAACCACTACACTCTGGTTGATATCTTGAAGGGCGAGTGGGGATTCGACGGTGTGGTCTTCTCCGACTGGGACGGTACGCACGACACCAGGGAAGCTGCACTGAATGGTTTGGACATCGAGATGGGAACGTCAAAGCGGCAGGACAAAGGCGTCAGAGAGGCGGACTTCCGGTTCGACGAGAGTTATCTTGGCAACGACTATCTGAAAGGACTGCGTGACGGCACCTTCCCCATGTCATCGGTCAACGATAAGGTGCGGCGTATTCTCCGCCTTATCTTCCGGACAGCAATGAATCATAGGTATGGCTTCGGCAACCAGGATTTTGCTGCTCATTCTGAAGTGGTAAAGGCTGTGGGCAGTGAAGGAGCTGTGCTGCTGAAGAACGATGCTGTGGCAGGACAAAAACTACTGCCCATTGATGCATCCAAATACGGGAAAATCCTTGTGGTGGGCGACAATGCAACGAGAATCCTTTCGCACGGAGGACAGTCGTCGGAACTGAATCCGCAACACGAGACTACAGTGCTGGCAGCCATGCACCAGTGGTGTGGCAACAAGGTGATTTATGCCCAGGGCTATTCCACTGACAAAAACAAGGTGGAGAGTCTGCGCAATGAAGCTGTGGCACTGGCAAAAGAAGCCGACGTCATTGTCTATGTAGGTGGGCTGAATAAGGAAGACTATCAGGACTGCGAAAACAGCGACCGTTTCGACATGAGTTTGCCTTACTCACAAAACGAATTGATAAAGAGTTTGTTGACGGCGAATTCTCGAGTTGTGTTCGTGATGATGAGCGGAAATCCAGTGGAACTGCCGCAGGTGAAGCAGATGCCGGCAATTCTCCAGGCGTGGTATCTTGGTAGCGATGCCGGCGACATTGTGGTCAGTCTGTTGTCGGGCAAGATCAATCCTTCCGGTAAGTTGCCGTTTTCCTGGCCGGTACATCTTGTTGACAATGGCGCCATGTCGTTCGGCAAGGAATCTTATCCGGGAGTGAATGGTAAGGTGATATACAAGGAAGATGTGCTGGTGGGTTATCGCTGGCACGACACAAAGAAGATTCCGGCTCTTTTCCCGTTCGGACACGGACTGAGCTACACTGCGTTTCGGTATGGGAAACCACTGCTAGAGGGCCGCACCGTGAAGGTAAGCGTCACCAATACCGGAGATGTGGCAGGGAAAGAGGTGGTGCAGTTCTATGTGGGCGATGACAAGTCTTCGGTGTTGCGTCCGCTCAAGGAACTTAAACACTTTGAGAAAATCAGTCTGAAACCGGGTGAGACAAAGACTGTGAAGTACACCATAGATGATGCTGATCTGCAGTTCTATGACGATCAGGCATGTGCCTGGACGCTTGAGTCAGGCTGGTTTACAGTCTTTGTAGGCAGTTCGAGTACTGACATCCGTGGACGTGTGAAGTTTAAGACAGAGTGAGGACAGGATGGAGATATGTTTTTTATCTCTCTAAAATCGGTCGATTTTATATGGCATTTTGATGGTATTTTCAGCACTGCCTATCCGACCCTCATTTCCTGCCCTTTTACCCCTGACTAGGAAAAATTTTTTCTCTGACCAGGAAAATAAAACGGGCTGTTTGGGGAGGTTTGTTTTCCTCACTGCAAAGTACAGAAATCTTTCGAATTTAACATTTTGCCATTTACTCTTTCTTCAATCCGCTTTATCTCAAAATTTAGGTGTTTCAAGCCTCGAATTACGGCAATTATCCCGCCGTTTACCCCTCAATTTACGCAGTATCCAATCAAAAAACACGGGCGAAACTTGTGAAAATCGCGAGTGTTAAAATCGTAAGAACTATGGTGAAAACCCATGAAATTCGTGTGCTAACCTACGAAAATAGGGCATTTCTAAGGGGTAAACTGTCAGTAAATCGCTGTTTGTCGTACTTGACTGTCGTAATGTTTTATTTTATTAACATTAGTATAACATTGTAAATCAGTGTGTTATGAATTTGATAAAGTTGTTTTGTATGACAGTGACAGCTGTGACAGTTGTTTTTAAGGTACCCCTATATTTGTATATTTCTCCCTCTTTCGATATAACTGTCTAATTGTTAATCATATAACCAGTGTAAGCAGGCGGGGTGCAAAAGTATGGGTACCTTATTTTTTAATTGTCATGCTGTCACAACTGTCATACTCAAGGTAATTTGCGAGTTTATTGGTGGAAATAAGTGAAAGTTTTGAGTCAATGTGGGGAGATATTGAACAAAGATGATTCTCGACTGCGCAATGGCGAGGGAATTTGCACGAAGTGAATGCATTCGAGCTTTGCTCGCCTTTTCTGCCGCTCACTAATTCCTATGCTCGCTTTAACGTCCTCGAAGAGGGCTAACTACTAGTTCGCTTACGCTCGCTGGTTAACGAATCGTGCGCTTGTGCATGAGTCTGGCGTTTCCGATGGTTCACTTCAATCTGAAAGTAAAACAGCTCTCTTCAGTCTGCCTAATCGTATGTTTCGCATAAATTCACCCGACATTCTCTGGCTTATCGGTCGATTTTTGTGGCAATGCACCGAATTTCAAACTCGGGCAAAACTTGTAGGAAGTGAGGGGCAAAGCCTCGGAATTTGGGCTTCAAGCATGGTATTAGGAGCTTTTGAGAGGTTTAAATAGCTGTATTTTGTGCTTCTGTCAGCCTTTCAATTCATAGGGACGTTATTGGTGAGGTTGATGTAAGTCGTTGTTTTGTAGGAAATTAGGTTTTTATCGCTGACGCTTTTATAGTGATTTCCGACAGACAGTCCGACAGTCCTTTTTTTGGGGTACCTCTATTTTTCAATTCCTCTCCTTATATATTATATATAATTATATACCAATAAGTTATAGATAAAGAAGGATGGCTGGTGGGAAGGAAAAATGCGTGAAGCTCAAGATAGGGGGGTACTCTTAAAAATGGACTATCGGACTGTCTGTCTGTCGGTAGCCTCCTCTGAGCTCCATTTTTCTCTGCTTTGATTTCCTCTCCCAAGCCATTCCCACGCAGGGTTGAGCAAGCCAAGTGGATGGTAGAAACGAACTTTTCCGAAAGCGTTGGCGATGCCACTCGAGCGTAGCTCGCTTTTGCATACAGTCCACAAGCCTTCGCTAGCTTTTACGCTCTCGGAGAGGGCTAGCTCCTGGCGCTGATTAACGAATCGAGTGCTTGTGCTCCTATTCCTGTTTGTTCCCTCCGCATGGCAGGTTTTCTTGCGTGTGCTTTCCTCAGATTCTTGCCACGTCTTTGATGTTCGGGATTTTCTTCAGGTCTTTGATGATGGTCTGAACTTCCTTGGTGTCGTGGACGTTGATGGAGAGTTTGCAGGTGAAGATGCCGTCGATGGTCTCTACTTCCAGCTTGCGTATGTTGGTGTTGAAGAGTTGGGAGATGACTTGGGTGATTTGGTTGAGTATGCCAATCTTGTCGACTCCGCTGAGACCGATGTTGACGAGGAATGGTTTTTCTCCGCTTGTCTCCCATTGGGCAGCAAAAAGGCGGTTGCCTGAGTTGGCTTTCAGTCGTAGTGCCACCGGACACTGGAGCTTGTGGACATGGAACACGTTGTCGGGGTCTTGGTAAACCATCACTGCATCGCCAGGTATGGGGTTGCAGCAGGTGTCGAGATGGAAAAGCGTGTTGATGTTGCTGTCGTTGAGAATAATCGGTTTCTTCTTGTCGAGCGTTGATACGTCCACTGACGGTGTGTCGTCGGTCTTGGTTGTGGTCTTCTTGCGTCGGAAGGCAAGCAGGTTTTTCCATGACTTGCTGGACTTGTTCTTTATGTATGCCACGTCGTCGGAACCGAGAGTGAATTTCTTTTCGCCTATGGCGAGATAGAGGTTCTCGGTTTTGTCCACTGAGTGGAGTTTGCAGAGTTTGTCGAGGTTGGGCGTATCTTTGATGATGTCGTGCTTTGCAAAGAACTCGTCGAGCATCTTTTCTCCGTCTTTGCGCTGTGCACGTTCTTCTTTCCTTATTGCTGCAAGGATTTTGGCGCGTGCCTTGGCTGTGGTGGCAATGCTGAGCCATTCGCGGTTGACCATCGACTTGCTGGAGGCTAGGATTTCCACCTGGTCGCCGCTCTTCAGCTTGTAGGTTATCGAAACGAGTTTGTGGTTTACCTTTGCCCCCATGCAGTGGGTTCCCACCACGGTGTGTATGGAGAAGGCAAAGTCGAGGGCTGTGGCTCCTGCGGGCAGTATGCGGATTTCTCCTTTGGGGGTGAATACGAAGATTTCGGATGCGTAGAGGTCGAGCTTGATGGTGTCGAGCAGGTCGATGGCATTCGGCTGCGGGTCGTCGAGTATGTCTTTGATGGTGAGGAGCCATTTGTCAAGCTCTGTCTCGCTTTCTTCTTTTGTCTTTTCTCCTTCTTTGTATTTCCAGTGGGCTGCAAATCCGCGTTCTGCTATCTCGTTCATCTTCTGGCTGCGTATCTGTACTTCAATCCATTCGCCTTTGTTGCTCATGAGGGTGACGTGCAGTGCCTGGTAGCCGTTGGCTTTCGGATGGCTCACCCAGTCGCGGAAGCGGTCGGGATGGCTTGCATAGATTTGGGTGAGTGCCACATAGATGTTGAAGCACTCGTTTTTCTCGTCGATGCCGGGACGTGGCTCGAAGATGATGCGGACGGCAAGGATGTCGTAGACTTCCTCAAACGGAACGTGCTTGGTCTCGATTTTGTTCCAGATGGAGTAGGGCGACTTGATGCGTGCCTTGATTTCATACTTGATGCCCCACTGGTCGAGCTGTGTACGTATGGGGGCTGTGAATTCGTCGAATACGGTGTTGCGCTCTTTCTCTGTGTCTTCCAGCTTCTTCACTATCGTGTTGTAGTCCTCCAGGTGCTCGTACTGGAAGCAGAGGTTCTCGAGCTCAGTCTTGATTGCATTGAGCCCGAGCCGGTTTGCCAGTGGCGCATAGATGTAGAGTGTTTCGCCGGATATCTTGTAGCGCTTGTTTGGCGGCTGCGAACCGAGGGTGCGCATGTTGTGCAGACGGTCTGCCATCTTCACGAGTATCACGCGTATGTCCTCGTTCATCGTGAGCAGCAGTTTCTTGAAGTTTTCTGCCTGTGCCGATGCTTTGTCGCCAAACAGTCCTCCGGATATTTTCGTCAGTCCGTCGACAATCTGTGCAATCTTCGGGCCAAACATGTTTTCGATGTCTTCTACGGTGTATTCGGTATCTTCAACCACATCATGGAGCAGGGCAGAGCAAATGGAAGTGGACCCCAATCCAATCTCGGTACATACAATCTGTGCCACCGCAATGGGGTGCATGATATAGGGCTCGCCCGAAAGGCGGCGTACGCCTTTGTGGGTGTGGCGGGCAAAGTTGAAAGCCTTGGTGATGATTTCAACTCTCTTCCTGTGTCTGGTGGCGAGATATGAGTCGATGAGATGCTTGAATGCATCGTCTACCATCTTCGACTCCATCAATTCTTTGTTCTTTTCATCTTCCATAATTCACCGTGCTAAAAGTTCAAACTACACTGCACTCCATACGATTGGCTTGCATAGGGATTGTGTGACTGCGACACTGCTGCAACTGAGTTGCGGTCTTGGATGATTGAGGGGCGTACCTTCATCGAGAGGTCCTTGCTTATGTCGAAGCTCGAGAGTTCGGCATCTACGTAGGCATCGATGATGGAGAGCGCGTAGACTCCAATCATACAGAACATGCTGAGGTCGCGATAGCGCCGGTAGTAGTTCTTCTTGCGCCGGAACAGGTCCTGTATGCGTGTCAGGTTCGTACTTATGTCGTAGCCTTTCGGAATGAAGTTCTCGTAGCTGTTTGTGTTGGGGTCGCTGTCCATGATGTCGACATATGCCTGGGAATAGTCGCGGTACATCATGTTGTTCCACGACAAGGCATAGACGCAGCCGAGGAATCCTCCGTAGATGAGCGGCAGTTTCCAGTATTTGCGGTTGTAGATCTGTCCGCCTCCGGGAAATACGATGGCGAGCCAAAGCGCTTTCTTTGGGTCGGGAACAAACTTTGCCTTGATGGCATTGACGAGGGAATCTGCCGACGGAAGTGTTGTCAGACGGTTCAGTGCCGCTGAGTCGATGGCATTGATGTCCAGGGCAATGGCAGGCTGGCTGTCGTCCTCTTCTGTCGGAACCGTAGGATCTGAGGATATGGACTTCTGCACGCTGCCGTCTTTGATGTCGAACTCAGATGCTGTGGTGTCGTTGGTCTGCACCCGCTCCATCATCTCCCTTCTCAGCTGTGCCTTTGGTTTCTTGGCTGGGATGGAATCCTGCGCCAGGGCTGACATTGATGCAGACATCAGAAGCAACAGCATGCAACCAATCAGAGTTGCACGGCTTCCTATCTTTCTCGACATACACCTTATTAATATATATAGACTCACAAACATTGAAGTATCTCGTCTGTCAATTTCGAATAATCGGCTTGCAGGTCTTCTGCCTCATGAATGAGGGTGTTGAACACCAGGTTGCCATAGTTGTTTCTTATTTCATTTATGTTCGGCTGGCTCGACCTCAGACTTTGGAACACGTGTGTAATCACAAAGCCAAGGATGCGAAGCCTGTCGTTGAGTGTGGCACTCACCCTGCCAATCGTGTGCATCAGTTCTGCAATTCCTTCCTGACCGAAGTAGTGGCACCGTACTGGGACCAGTACTGCATCGGCTGCCACAAGTGCATTCTCTGTAAGCAGACCCAAAGATGAGGGGGTGTCGATTATGACAAGGTCATAACTGCCTTTCAGTGTCTGCAGACCTTTGTCGAGCAGATATTCACGCCTTTCGTATCCTATAATTGCCAATTCCAGTTCAATCAAGTCTTTCCCTGCTGTGAGCAGGTCGAGATGCTTGTCTACGTGGTTTATAGACTCTCCTAGTTTGCCGTTTGCATCCGTCAGATGCTTCACAAGTTGTCTGTCTGTGCAACCTGGCATTTGGTCTGTGCCCGACAAGGGGTCGAAATCAACCAACAGTACCGACTTCCCTTGCTCAGATAATGTCTGTGCAATATGTCGGGATGATGTCGATTTTCCGACTTCTCCGTGTTGATTCACTATTGCCAATACACTGCCCATATTTGAATTGCATAATTTGTTTAACCGGAGTCTTATCTTGCTTGTTTAACCAGGGTCTTACCTTGCTCGGATTCAGTCCGCTACCAAGTGTCTTGACACCACTGCGCTTCCCGCAATTCCGCTCTGCTTGTCTTTTGTCCAGCCTTGGTTCGTGGCACGCATGGCTGGATTTGAACCGCAAAGTATGGCAAAGTTAGCAATAAATTCCGAGAAACTTACTCCTTGCACTGCGATATTTTCTGAAAGGCCAACCTTTATTGTGTTCTGAAAGCTGCAGTTCATGTGTAGATTGCTAACGCTCATATTCAAATTGCGTTTGCCTATGTTCGGATTGTTGCGTTTGCCTATGCTCAGATTGTTGCAGTTCATGTCAAGAAAGTTGGTTGCAGTTCGTGTCAAGAATGTTGCAGTTCGTGTTCGGCGTGCAGCTGATCATGTTGATCTCGTTCTTGTGTATTGGACGATTCCGGTTCCTCGTCTGGAGTTTTCTCCAGGAAACTCTTCAGCTTGTCGTTCTCGCCTGCCACAATGACGGTATCGCCTTGCTCCAGCGTTGTTTTTGGCTCTGGATTCATGATGTAGTTCTCGCCACGCTTGATGCCCATGACGATGCATTGCGCTTTGTCGCGTATATTTGACTCAAGAATGGTCTTGCCAATCAGTGGATTGCTCGCTTCAATGGTGAAGTGCTCGAGTGTCACGTATGGATGGTTGGCTGCGGTGTTGTCCACCACAATGCTCTTGTCAATCATGTTCTTGAACTTGTCAATCTGTTCGTCGGTTCCTGCCACCACAATTTGGTCGTTGGGATAGACGTGGTTGTTTCCTCCCGGGATATTGGTGAACACGCCTCCGCGTATGATTCTGACGATGCTCACTCCAGAGTTCTTTCTTACGTTGAGCTGGCTCAGTGTCTTGCCTGCAAAACTTGAGTCGGCTGGAATGATGAAGTCGGAGATGTGAATTTCATAGGGCAGCAGTGAGGTCTCGAACCTCCTGCCAATGGGACGTTTCTTCTTCGCTGATTTTTCGCGTGCAGACAGGTTCTGGTTGAAGCGCGCTTCCATTCCTTTGGACTGACGGCTGACGAACCGTGAGAACATGATGAGAAAGCCAATTAGGATTGATATGCCGACAACCAAACCGGTGGTGATGGTGAAGATGCTTATGATGGCGTATGAAATGATAATGATGCCGATGATGATGCGGACGAAGTTGAGTCCGAACAACCATACTTTCTGTGAATTGCCCGAGCACCACAGTGATTTGGCTTCTGGTGTCATGCGGTATCTCGACATTATGTTGTAAATCAACGGTGAGGAGATTGACAGCAGAATCAGCAGCGAGATGATGTTGACTATGAGAAGCGATACATCGTCGGACAACAGCCCGTTGAACCATTCTGCCTTGGATGTGATGAACGGATGGATGTAGCGTGAGTGTACGATGAAGATGAAGATGAGCACAGTGCCGGAGATGAGCATTATCAACAGGACTTTCTTCAGATAGCTGTGCATCATGCTGTCGGACACCACTGTGTTTCTGCGCTGTGAATAGTTTTCGATGAACAGTTTTATTCCCGGGCTCAAGTGACTGTTGAGGAATTTCTCTGTAGGCTCTGCCAGTCGCATGATGAATGGCGTGAGGAAGGTGGTGATGACCGACACTGCCACAATGATAGGGTAGAGCGATGAATCAGTCACTCTCGACGACTGTCCGAAGTTGGCTATGATGAAAGCAAACTCTCCCACTTGCACCAGACAGAAACCAGTCTGCAGACTGACTTTCAACGACTGTCCGGAGAGAAGTGTTCCGAGCGAAGCAAAGATGATTTGTCCTGCAATGACTGTGACGGTGATTATGATGATGGGCAACCAGTACTGCAGCAGCAGTTCGGGATTGATCATCATGCCGACTGATACGAAGAATATTGAACCGAACATGTTCTTGATTGGCAATACGAGCCGCTCAATATGTTCTGCCTCGATGGTCTCAGCCAGGATTGATCCCATGACGAATGCTCCGAGGGCAGAACTGAAGCCTGCTCCCATTGCCAGCAATACCATGCCAAGACACAGCCCGATGGTGAAGATGGTGAGGGTTTCGTCGTTAAGTTGTTTGTGGAATTTCTTGAAAAAGGTAGGGATGAGGGCAATGCCGATGACAAACCAAAGTACGAGATAGGCAATGAGTTTTCCTACTTCCATAAGCATTTGTGTGCCTTCAAACTGTTTTTTCACAGCTATGGACGAAAGCAGAACCATCAGCACTACTGCAAAGAGGTCTTCCACGATGAGAATGCCGAAAGCCACCTTGGCGAATTTGTGGCTGCTCAGGTTCATGTCTTCAATGGCTTTGAACACGATTGTGGTGGATGACATGCACAGCATTCCACCGAGAAACAACGAGTTGATTTCGTCCCATCCCAGCAGCCTGCCTACGATGAATCCCACCGACATCATGCCCACCACAATGGTGCCGGCAGCAATGAGGGCAGTGCTGCCCATGCGCAGGAGTTTCTTGAAACTGAACTCCAGTCCCATGGAGAACAGCAGGAAGAGAACTCCAATCTCGCCCCATGTGTCAACGCTTGATACATCGTTGATCCATGAGTACCCAAACATGTAAGGTCCGGCTATCATACCGGCTACGATGTAACCCAGTACGACCGGCTGCTTGAATAACTTGAACAGCAGACTGGTGATGCCTGCTGTGAGCATTATTATACAAAGATCGTATATCATGTCTCGTCAATTATTTTGCGATTGTTTGTCTCGTCAGCTAATTGTCTGTCTTGCCATCTATATGATTGTCCCAAAGATAGTATTGGGTTTCTTTTGCACACACTCCCGACAGAAGCAATAGTGAAATGAGGTTCGGTATTGCCATGAAGGCATTCATCAGGTCGGCTATGCTCCACACCAGTCCGAGTCCCATGGTGGAACCGACAACCAACAGCAGAATCCATACTACTCTGTAGCAGAATATTGTCTTTCTGCCTCCAAGATATTCGATGGCTCTTTCGGCATAGTAGCTCCATCCCAGAATGGTGGAGAATGCAAAGGTGATGATGCCGAATGTGAGAATGGGCGTGCCTACGTACGGAATCATGCCAAATGCTTCTTTCGTGAGCATGCCTCCGTCTGATTGATAAATGTTTGGATATGCCAGAATGCTAGTCACTACCACGAGCCCAGTGATGGCGCAGATGACTACTGTGTCCCAGAATGTGCCGGTGGATGAAACCAACGCCTGACGTACCGGATTCTTTGTCTGTGCTGCCGCTGCAACTATCGGTGCAGAACCCATACCCGACTCATTGGAGAAAAGTCCGCGGGCAATACCATAGCGTGCTGCCATCATGATGACAGTACCGGTGGCTCCGCCTCCAACTGCCTTGAACGAGAAAGCATCGCTGACGATGAGTTTGATGGCATCCCACAAGTATGCATGGTTGATGCAGAGAATGTAGATGCATCCCAGGATGTAGAAGATTGCCATGAACGGAACAAGACGTGTGCACCATTTGGCAATGCTTTTGATTCCGCCGATGATGACAAATCCGATGATGGTGGCAGTGACGAACCCTACAATGATTTTCATTAGTTGTGGGTCGCAGAAGTCCTTGCATACCAGACTTATGTTTTCAGATATGGCATTTGCCTGCACTGTGTTGCCAATGCCAAAGGCTGCAAGAGCAGTGAAAACACAAAAGATGACAGCCAACCATTTCATGTGAAGTCCTCTTTCAAGGGCATACATAGGTCCGCCTTGCATTTTCCCGTCTTTGTTTCTTACCCGGTATTTTATTGCAAGCAAGCCTTCGCAGTATTTGGTGGCAATGCCAAACACGCCAGTCAACCAGCACCAAAGCACTGCTCCCGGTCCTCCCAGAGAAATGGCAGTGGCAACACCGATGATGTTGCCCGTACCGATTGTGGCTGCAAGTGATGTGGCAAGTGCAGCAAACTGGCTTACGTCGCCTTCTGAATTCTTGTCCTTTGACACAGAGAGCCTTATTCCCTTGAATATCTTTCTTTGAGGACATCTGAGCCGTATTGTAAGAAATATGTGGGTGCCCAGAAGCAGTATTATCATGGGCCATCCCCACATAAAGTCGTTTAAGTCCGCTATTAAGTTTTGGAATGTTTCAATCATTGTTGTGTCGTGTTGTGTCAAGGCTGTGTTTGGCCCGTGTTGTATTTAGTCTTTTTCTTTAGCCATTAAAGTTCACCGTCGTTCATTTATTGATGTTTGGGATACATAATGCCATTAAAATTTTGGATGCATCCAACCATTAAACCATTAAAGCTTTGCATCATTAATCCCTTAAAGTTCTGCGTCTTTCAGCCTTTCTGCGTTTTCTGCCACAATCAGGTGGTCGATGCAGTCTTGTATGTTGCCGTCCATGAATGCCGCAAGATTATAGATGGTGTAGTTGATGCGGTGGTCGGTGATACGTCCTTGTGGATAGTTGTATGTTCTGATTTTTGCTGATCGGTCGCCTGTGCTGACCATGGTTTTTCTACGGCTGGCAATATCATCGATGTACTTCTGGTGCTCGCGGTCGTAGATGAATGTGCGCAGTCGTGCCAGTGCCCTTTCCTTGTTCTTCGGTTGATCGCGGGTTTCGGTACATTCCACGAGTATTTCCTCCTCAACACCTGTATTCGGATTTTTCCACATGTAGCGTGCTCTCACTCCGGATTCCACTTTGTTCACGTTCTGTCCTCCTGCACCTTGGCTGCGGAATGTGTCCCACTTCACTGCACCTTCGTTGATTTCCACATCGAAAGGTTCGGCTTCGGGCAACACTGCCACTGTCGCTGCGCTGGTGTGTACACGTCCTTGGGTTTCTGTTGCCGGCACTCGCTGCACGCGGTGAACGCCTGATTCGTACTTCAGTGTGCCGTAGACTCCTTCGCCCGTTATATTGAAGATGATTTCCTTGTATCCACCTGCTGCACCTTCGGTGAAACTGGAAACAGTCACTCTCCAACCTTTCATTTCGCAATATTTGGTGTACATGCGGAACAAGTCGCCGGCAAACAGCGCTGCTTCGTCGCCACCAGTACCTCCTCGTATTTCCATCACCACGTTCTTCCCGTCCTCCGGGTCTGCAGGAACAAGCAACAGTTTGATTTTTTCTTCCAGCTCGGGAATGCGGCTTTCGGCATTTGCCAGTTCTTCGCGTGCCATCTCCTTCATTTCGGGGTCGTCTTCCGAGAAGAGTAATGTGCGTGCTTCGTCTGCATTCTGCATGCAAATCATGTATTCTTTGCGTGCATCCATCAGTTGCTTCAGGTCCTTGTATTCTTTGGTGAGCTTCACGTATCGTTTTTGGTCGGCAATCACGTTGGGGTCGGTGATGAGTGTGGATATTTCCTCAAACCGGCTTACGAGCGCCTCCAGTTTGTCAAGTATATTACTTTCTGCCATACTTTCTGTCAAATCAATTGGTACTTCGCAAAATCAATTAGTACTCGAAAACTCCGTATTCACTCTTGATGGTGAGGCTGCGTTTGCCTTCTTCGATGTGTCCTACAACTTGTGCGTCGATGTTGAAGCTTTTGCTTATGTCGATTACCTGCTGGGCATTTTCTGGATTCAGATACACTTCCAGTCGGTGTCCCATGTTGAACACTTTGTACATCTCTGCCCAGTCGGTTCCGCTTTGCTCATGTATGGTGCGGAAAAGTGGTGGTATTGGGAACATATTGTCTTTCACTACCTTGCAATTTTCTCCTACAAAGTGCAGCACTTTGGTCTGTGCACCGCCTGTGCAGTGTACCATGCCGTGGATTTTTGTCCGCATCCCGTCGAGGAGACGGCGTACGACCGGTGCATAAGTACGGGTGGGGGACAAAACGAGTTTGCTTGCATTGACTGGTGAACCTTCTACTGGGTCGGTGAGCATGTATTTGCCGCTGTACACTAGTTCTTCGGGCACTGCCTTGTCGTAGCTCTCCGGATATTTCTCGGCAAGATACTTGCAGAACACATCGTGGCGCGCAGAGGTAAGTCCGTTGCTGCCCATTCCTCCGTTGTACTGTTTCTCGTAGGTTGCTTGCCCAGTGCTGCTCAGTCCGACGATTACGTCTCCCGGACGTATGTTGGCATTGTCAATCACGTCTTTCCTCTTCATGCGGCAGGTGACTGTTGAGTCGACAATGATGGTACGCACAAGGTCGCCCACATCGGCAGTCTCTCCGCCAGTGCCGTAGATTCCTATTCCCATGTTTCTCAGTTCTGCCATCAGTTCGTCGGTGCCGTTGATTATGGCAGAAATCACTTCGCCAGGGATGAGCATCTTGTTGCGTCCGATGGTTGAACTGACAAGGATATTGTCGACTGCACCAACGCACAGAAGGTCGTCAGTGTTCATGATGAGTGCGTCCTGTGCAATACCTTTCCATACGGAGAGATCACCGGTTTCCTTCCAGTACATGTATGCCAGGCTGGACTTGGTGCCTGCGCCGTCGGCATGCATTATGTTGCAGTATTCGGGGTCACCGCCAAGGATGTCGGGAATGATTTTGCAGAATGCCTGCGGGAAGATTCCTTTGTCAATGTTCTTGATTGCGTTGTGAACGTCCTCTTTGGCTGCGCTCACACCACGCATCATGTATCTTTGTTTTGAGTCGATCATAATTGTATGTAGTGTTTTGATAGTTATCTGTTTATGTTTTGATGAATGCAAAGAACACTGCAGCGATGAGTAGGACGAATGCCACCAGATGGTTCCAGTGGAGCTGCTGTCCTTGCAGACATGTTATGACTATTCCCGTGAATACGGTGAGGGATATAACTTCCTGTATCACTTTGAGCTGCATGATGGAGAACGGACCTCCGTTGATATCCGAACCGATGTTGTTGGCTGGCACCATGAAGCAGTATTCAACTGATGCCACACACCACGACAGGAAAATGACAAGAGGCATCGACCAGTTGTCGGAGATATGCCGCTGGCGCAGAATCAGGTTTCCGTACCATGCAAATGTCATGAATGTGTTTGAGCAAACGAGCAGCAATATAGTGATAATCGCTTTCATTTTTTACTTGTCGGGGGTTATATCATCTGCAAAGTTAGTAAATAATTGGGAGTTATGGCTTGTAAGTATTGAATTTATTGCTAAATTTGCCGTAGAAAACAAATGAACAAGAAGATATTACTATGTTAAGAGTAGAAGAATTAAACGATCGATTGATTGATCTTGCGTTTGCGGAGGACATAGGTGATGGCGATCACACCACACTTTGTTGCATCCCGGCAGATGCTGTGAGCGAGTCAAAGCTTCTGATTAAGGAAGAAGGCATATTTGCAGGAGAAGAGATTGCAAAGCAAGTGTTTCACCGGTTTGACCCTACATTGCAGGTCGAGGTGTTTATCCATGACGGCGCCCATGTGAAACCGGGTGACATTGTCATGAGTGTGAAGGGAAAAATCCAGAGTTTGCTTCAGACAGAGCGGCTTATGCTCAACATCCTTCAGCGCATGAGCGGCATCGCAACGATGACCAACAGATACGTGAAGCGCATTGAGGGAACGAAGACCCGTATTCTCGATACGCGCAAGACTACGCCAGGCATGCGCATGCTCGAGAAGGCAGCAGTAAAGATTGGCGGCGGCACGAACCATCGCATCGGACTTTTCGACATGATTCTCCTTAAGGACAATCACATTGACTTTGCCGGAGGCATTGAGAATGCAATAAGCCGTTGCCATGAATATCTGAAGAAGGACAAGGATTTGAAGATTGAGATTGAGGTGCGCGGTTTCAATGAACTGAATGAAGTGCTGCGTGTGGGCGGTGTTGACCGCATCATGCTCGACAATTTCACTCCAGAGCAGACTCGCAAGGCAGTGGATCTCATCGACGGACGTTACGAGACCGAATCTTCCGGCGGCATTACTTACGACACTATCCGCGACTATGCCGAATGTGGCGTTGATTTCATTTCTGTAGGTGCCTTGACTCATTCAGTCAAAGGACTCGACATGAGTTTCAAGGCTGCAGATTCAAGTAAACTGAAAATATAATACGGACATGAAGAAGATAATATTCAGCGTGATGCTTCTTTTCTGTGCAGTGCAGATCTTTGCTTGTACCAATCTGATTGTGGGAAAGAAAGCATCGGTGGACGGAAGTGTGATGGTGACATACAATGCTGATTCTTATGGCATGTATGGCAATATGTACCGGCATGTTGGTAGCAGTCATGCCAAGGGTGAGATGCGCAAGATTTACGACTGGGATACAAACAAGTATCTTGGCGAGATTCCCCAGGCAGAGAGAACATACAATGTGGTGGGGCAGATGAATGAACTCCAGGTGAGCATTTGCGAAACCACCTTTGGTGGCAGAAGTGAATTGGTCGACCCACAGGGGACAATCGACTATGGAAGCCTTATCTACATCGGTCTCGAGCGTTCCACTTCAGCCCGTGAAGCAATAAAGGTGATGACTGACTTGGTTGCAAAGTACGGTTATTGCAGCGAGGGCGAGACTTTCACCATTGCCGACAAGAACGAAGTGTGGGTGATGGAGATGGTGGGCATGGGACCAGACTCAAAGAATGCTGCTTGGGTGGCAGTGCGTGTGCCCGATGACTGCATCAGTGCGCATGCCAATCAAAGCCGCATAACCCATTATTTCACCTTGTTCCCAAAGCAGGACGTATTATATAATAAGGATAATGTGAAATTTGCGCGCAGCAAAGGTTTTTTCACTGGCAAGGACAGCGAGTTTAGTTTTCGCGATGCCTTCAACGCTCCCGATTTCAGTGGCATCCGCTTCTGTGATGCCCGTGTGTGGAGTTTCTTTAACAAACACGTGGACGGGATGGACAAGTATTTGCCCTACATCAATGGAGAGAATATGACAGGCGAGATGCCGCTCTACGTTAAGCCAAGCCAGCTCGTTTCGCTCCAGCAACTGAAGAACGACATGAGAGACCATTACGAGGGTACTCCTCTTGACATGACCAAGGACCTCGGTGCAGGCAGCTATGAGATGCCTTACCGTCCGAGTCCGCTTACGTTCAAAGTGGATGGCAAGGAGTTTTACAATGAGCGTCCGATAAGCACACAGCAGTCCGGCTTCACTTTCGTAGGTCAGATGCGCTCGTGGTTGCCCGATGCTGTGGGAGGAATCGTTTGGTGGGGTAATGACGATGCCAATATGGTGCCTTACACTCCAGTTTACTGCGGTGTGGCAGATATTCCACAGTGCTATGTGCGTGTGAAGGGTGTGCAGGACGATGTCACCTTCTCTTGGAAATCCGCCTTCTGGTTGCAGAATGTGGTGAGCAATATGGTCTATCCCTATTACAGCAAGATGTATCCGGACTTACGCAAAACCATCGACAAACTAGAACGGCAATATGTGGCCGAAGTCGAAAAGACCGACTCCGAGGCAAAGTCACTGACGGAAAGCCAGTCCAATGCTGTGGGACGTTATCTCGCTTCCTACAGCAATGGAGCAGCCGACTTGATGATGCAAAGCTGGGATAAGCTCTACAAGTATCTTGTAGTGAAGCACAATGATATGGTGGTGAAGAAAGAAACGGCAGACGGCACGTTCCAGATGACAGAACATGGACTTGCTGATTCACCTCTTCGTTCGGGCTATCCCGAGAAATTCGGCAAACGTGTTGTGGAGGAAACTTGCGACAGGTATTTGATGAAATAAACGCTTGTATTGCCGGCTTCATTTAGTTGCCGGCAATCATCATCCGCTCAGTAGCTGTCAATCGTCGACAATCGTAAGTTCGACCGTTGGCAATAGCCCGTTCAAATGTCGGCAATCATCTGTTCAGTTGTTGTCAATCGTAGGTTCGACTGTTCAACTGTTAGTAATCATAAAACAATCATAAGCTCAACCGTCGGCAGCTATGGTTAAACAAAAAAACTGGCATTCGCCAGTTTTTTTATTTGATTCAAATGAGCTTGCTTAGGTGTATCAGTAAGAGAGTGTGACGTCTCGTATAGTATATATAATAGTGTTGCTATTTCCCAAGTTTTGGATTTCAAGCTTTGTCGGTACTCTCTCGAGCCCCAACAAAGCTCTTCTGATAATCCTAATTTTAACTATTAACCAGTCTAACTAATTTATTATGAAAACTTTTGCTTATTGCCTTCTTCGTCTTTTCGTTTTGACATTGCAAAGTTAACCCTATTTGCTCACATTTTATAATGGAAAACTCTTCATTCTATGTTGGAAAACTCTTCAAAATCGCATTTTCGACGATTTCATCGATAAATTTTTGGCTGATTTGCAGTGTGGAGACAACAAGTCTGAAGTCTGGTCTTGAAAAATTATTCCCGTTTTTGTGTCCGCTCTCTGAAATTTTAGTTGTACCTTTGCATTGGTAAAAAGATAGATCAGACAGTTGATAATAGAACAGAGAGGCAAATGTATGCTCCAGCGCAGTATACATGGGGCGTGAAGCGTCAATGATGACGTTGGAAGACGATAGTAAAATGATAAACAGTTTGTCTCGTGTGGGTGATGTAGATTATTCACCCCAGTGAAGTATAGGTGACAAAGTTGGTTCACCCTAGTAAAACATAGGTGATGATGATTGTTCACCCTAGTAAAGCATAATAAGAAAACATAAAATAATTCGACAGGTATGGATATAAAGACAATTGGTATTCTGACATCTGGAGGCGATTCTCCGGGTATGAATGCTGCAATCAGGGCTGTGACCCGTTCTGGAATATACAACGGCTTCAAAGTCTACGGCATCTATCGTGGTTTCGACGGTTTGATTAATGGTGAAATCTCCCATTTCACCAGCGAGAGTGTCAGCAACATCATAAGCAGGGGCGGTACGATCCTAAAAACTGCACGTTCAAAGGAATTCATGACACCAGAGGGCCGCAAGAAGGCTTATGAGCAGATGCAGAAGGCAAAACTCGACAGTCTTTGCGTCATCGGCGGCAATGGTTCGCTTACCGGAGCTAAGATCTTTGCCGAGGAATACAATATCCCTTGCGTAGGATTGCCAGGTACTATCGACAACGACCTCGACGGCACAGACTATACCATCGGCTACGATACTACACTCAATACGATCATGGAGTGCGTGGACAAAATCCGTGACACTGCCACCAGTCATGAGCGCATCTTCTTTGTTGAAGTCATGGGCCGTGATGCCGGATTCCTTGCCCAGAACAGCGCCATTGCGTCGGGTGCGGAGGCTGCCATCATTCCGGAGGAACAGACCAACACCGACCAGCTGGAGCATTACATCGGACGTGGAATACGCAAGAGTAAGAACTCAAGTATCGTCATCGTGAGCGAGAGCCCGAAATGTGGTGCAATGCACTATGCCAAGCGTGTGCAGGAGGAATACAGCGGCTACGACGTGCGTGTGTCAATCCTCGGGCATCTGCAGCGCGGAGGCTCGCCAAGTGCACGCGACCGAATCCTTGCCAGTCGGTTGGGCGTAGGAGCAATCCAGGCAATCAAGGAAGGACAGCGAAACGTCATGATAGGTGTGAAGAATGGTGAAATCGTCTATGTGCCATTCTCCCGTGCCATTCTTGGTGAAAAACCAATGGACAAGAGTCTATTCACCGTGCTCGACGAACTGTCAATCTGATACAACAGGTCAAAGAATGAACTAAGAGCCAGCTTTCTCTGAAAGTTGGCTCTTGGCTTGTATATGCTCGCTATTTTTGCAGCTTTCAATGATTTACAACCCACAAGCCTACGCTTGCTATAACGCCCTCGGAGAGGACTCGCTCTTATTACTGCTCGCTTTACCTGCTCGCCAATTTGGATGGTGAGTACTTTCCTTTAGAAGAGGTTTTACTCCCTGTTTTCTTTGTAATCACGTGTGAGTTGGGCTAGCCATTCGGATGGTAGGAGCTTGCGTTTATGCAAAAAAAAAGAATGCTGCTGTGAAGCTGCATTCCTTCTCTCTTTGTAGCGCCTACGAGAATCGAACTCGTGTTCCATGCGTGAGAGGCATGTGTCCTAGCCGCTAGACGAAAGCGCCATCAATTTTTTTGCTTTTCTCAGCCACCCGGCTGTTTTCAGTTCCGCATGTCGCGGAAGGAGGGGGATTCGAACCCCCGGTACGGTAACCCGTACGGCAGTTTAGCAAACTGCTGGTTTCAGCCACTCACCCATCCTTCCAAGGAGACAAGCTTTGTCTGAATCAAACTCTTCTCAAACTCTCCCTGGGAAGATGCTTTCGAAAAGCGAGTGCAAAATTACATTTTTTTCTTTGTACGACCAAATTTTTCGGGGAAAAAGTTTTATCTTTGCACAAAAATAATTCGAAAGATGAACCAAAACAAGGATTTTGCCCTCCCGCAATGCGCAAAGATGGTCAAAGTAGGCAACTTTGTAGATGAGCGCGGAGAACTGAGTTTCGCGGAGAATTCGCAGTTGCCTTTTGCGATTGAGAGGGTATTCTGGATAAACAATATCCCAGAAGGAAAGACCAGGGGAGGGCATGCACACAGCATTTGCGCGGAAATTGTGTTTCCGCTGAACGGATCGTTCGATATGTTTGTGAGCGATGCCGACGGTGAACGCACCTACCACATGGACTGCCAGGACATGGGCATATACATCGGACCCAATGTGTGGTGTGAGTTGCGCAACTTCACTCCCGGCGCTGCGTGTGTGGTGCTGGCTTCCCATCCCTATATTGCTGAGGGCTACATCAACGACTACGACGAATTTAAGACAAGATGATAGGTGTTCAAAGCTACACACCAGTGCTGAGAGATGCATGGAACGAGGCGGTGGAGGCGTCGAGAAATGCCACTTTCCTCTTCGACCGCAACTTCATGGACTATCACAAAGACCGGTTCCGTGATGCTTCGTTGATGTTCGACGACGGCAAGGGACATGTCATAGCTCTTTTGCCTGCCAATGCAGACACCAGTACCCACACCATTCATTCGCACCAGGGACTGACGTACGGAGGAATGTTGCTGACGCGTGAGGCACGTACTGAACACGTGATGGAAGCGCTCGAAGCTGCCTGTCACCGCTATGCCAAGGAAGGTTTCAAGAGGCTTTTCTATAAGCCTATACCTTATATATATCATAAGTACCCGTCGCAGGAAGACCTTTACTTCCTCTACCGGCACTGTGCGCAACTGCATTCGCGTAATCTCTCGCAAACCATCTTCATTTCCGATGCCATCCGGATGAACCAGTTGCGCAGACGGTGCATCGCCAAGTCGGTGAAGGCTTGCCACACCATCAGCGAGGAGCGCGACGTGACGGAGTTCTGGCATATCCTCGACCGTAACTTGCATGATCGCCACGGAGTGCGCCCTGTGCACTCAATCGACGAGCTCCATCTGCTCATGCATAGGTTTGAGGACAGAATTCGACTGTTTGTGGTGAAGAATCAGTCGGGGGAGACGATTGCAGGCACTGTGGTGTTCGACATGGGACATGTGGTCCATACGCAATACATCTCGGCAAATGACGAGGGAAAAGCCACTGGAGCGTTCGACCGCCTTGTGGCACATCTGCTCACCGATGTCTATCCCGACCGCCAGTACCTTGATTTTGGAGTGTCGACCGAAGCCGGAGGACATATTCTGAACAAGGGACTCACCTTCCAGAAAGAGTCGTTCGGCGGCAGGGGAGTGTGCTACGACACTTGGGAGCTCGACCTTTCCGCCTTCCGTTAGCCGAAAGAAATGTCGAGCAGTACTTGGAGGGTTAAACCTTTCCGTGTTTCATTAGTCAAACGACTATACTTACGGAGTAATTGGATATAAACAAAACAAAAACAGATACAGCATGAAGCAATTCAGTCTTTTAGTCTTTGCCCTGCTCTTTTCCCTTGGCATCCATGCCCAAGGTTGGGGCGGAGGCGGCTGGGGCTGGGGAGGCAACAATGAGAAGTCTTCACAAGCCAAGACAAGCCAAAACAAAGCCGATTCCTATGCGGACGAAGCAAAAATTCTTATCAAGAAATTCAAGCTCAAGAAAGAGAAGAAGGACTTGTTCCAGGTGGTCTACCTCAACTGGCAGAACGACCGGTTCAATGCAGTCAACCCCACAGGCGGTGACCAGGAGAGCGACGAGTCGTCAATCGACTTCGACAAGCTCACCAAGGAAGAAGCCGACAAGTATGTGCAGCAGAGTATCGACCGCCAGCTAAAGCAAATTGATGTCGACAAGAAGTACTACAAGGAATTCCAGTCGATTGTCACACCACAGCAGTCCGCACAGATATTCCTCCAGGGCACCGGATCAACGGGCTGGGGAGGTTTCTTTGGCGGAGGAATGATGATGATGATGCCGCCTCCAGGAGGATTTTAACCAATTAAAAACATGAAGACGAATATGAAAAGAATAATATTGGCATTTTGCATCGGACTGATCACTCTTGGATCCTATGCCCAGAAGGACGGAGGCGACAAGAAGGTAGACAAGAAGCAAGAGAAGGTAGAGAAAAACAAGGAAGAACGCTACACGGAGCAAGCCAACCGGTATGTGGAGTCATTCGATTTGGGCACTGAGACTGGTGCCAAGTTCATCAACCTCTACATCGAGTGGCAGAACGCACGCGAAAACATTGTCGACAAATACGGATTCCAGCAGAAGGCAGGAGCCGACGTCAACTTCAAGAAACTGACAGCAGAGGAAGCCGAGAAGATGATGGATGAAGAATTTGCCCGTCAGAAGAAGCAGGCAGAGGCAGACAAGGAGTACTATGCAAAATTCCAGGAAATCCTTACGCCCGGACACGCTGCGCAGGTCATTCTCCAAAGCCGCAACTCGTCTGCCGGACGTATGGCTGAATTCAAGAACATGCGCAGAGGCGGAGGCATGCGTGGCATGAGATTCTGATTCTGAAGCATGAGAACCTGATTCTGAAGAAAGAAGTGCAACAGCCAGTCAAAAGAATTTCAGCGTTTAGGCTGAAGAATGCCGGCGCTTGTACTGAAGAATTTCAGCGCATAGGCTAAAGAAGTTTAGCAATCATCCGAAAAATACTGCGATCAGTCATAGATTTGCTACAATTGTACGTGAAAGAGGCTCAATCGAGTCTCTTTTTTTCTTTCCTAAGACAAATTCTGCAGAACATAAACTCGGATTTTTCGAATTTATGCTTACCTTTGCAATTCAAAACAACTAAACAAACTAAACGCACTGACTAATGAAAAAATTATTTGCTTTTGCATTGTTCGCCATCCTCTCTTTGACGACTTTAGCACAGCGTACGACAGACAAGGTCGACCGTGGACTGGTAGCGATACCGGGGCAGTCGGGAGGCATCTTCGTTTCATGGAGAGTATTGGGAGAAG
Source organism: Bacteroidaceae bacterium (assembly GCA_963640465.1). GTDB lineage: Bacteria > Bacteroidota > Bacteroidia > Bacteroidales > Bacteroidaceae > Colivivens. Next base: position 41,193 of record CAVHYP010000013.1, read on the forward strand.
AATACTACGACGTGACCTACAACCTCTATTGCAACGGCACAAAGATTGCAAGCAACCTGGAAACTTCAAACTACATCCACACGGCAGGAACCACATCGTCGAAGTACAGCGTTGCATCGGTGGTGCGTGGAGTGGAGCAGAAACAATGTGCGCAAGTGGCAGTATGGTCTGCCGGATATAAAACGGTGCAGCTCATCAAACCAGTCGACCGCAATGGTGACGATGCCAGCAGTTACTATCAGGTGAACGACATCAGTCTGGGCGACCTCAATGGCGACGGAGTGAGCGAGTTCATCATCAAGCGCCCCTGCTCGGATGCGTACAACCTCTCACAAAGCCTGCGTTTCCACCATGTGGATTGCTACGACATCAACGGCAACCGCCTTTGGTGGATTGACATGGGACCAAACATGTTGGCTGGAGCCGATGAACAGTGGGACGTGGTGTGCTTCGACTGGGATGAAGACGGAAAGGCAGAAGTGCTGCTCAGAGGAGCCGATAATATGATTATCCACCATGCCGATGGAACTACAACGAGAATCGGAGGCGACGAAGACACGAGATGGAACGGAATGGAATACACCTCAACAGGCAACGAATACCTGCTCTATCTTGAGGGAACAACAGGCAAGCCTTATCAAATCGGACCTTCGGACCATCCCTACTACATGGATTATCCGCTGCAGCGTGGTCAGGATTCAGACTGGGGATCCGGCATCATAGGTCACCGCTCAACCAAACACTATTTCGGTGCTCCTTATCTCGACGGACGCCATGCTAGCATATTTCTCGGACGCGGTTGTTATACCATGCACAAGATGGTGACCTACGACGTGGACAAAGCCACCCATCAGCTTACAAAACGCTGGAACTGGGAATGCACAGTGTCAGGACCTTGGTTCGGACAAGGCTACCATAACTTTGCCGTAGGCGACGTGGACTGGGACGGCAAGGACGAAATAATCTTTGGTTCGATGGTTATCGACGACAACGGCAAGGGACTTTCCACCATCGGACTCGGACACGGCGATGCACAGCACTGTTCCGATTTCGACCCTTACCGCAAGTATGAAGAGCAATATGCCTGCAACGAGTCAAGTCCTGCAATGAACTACCGCAATGCAGTGACATCAAAGATATATTACCGCATAACCAGTTCAGGCGACGACGGACGTGCACTGATGGGAAATTTCACGAATGATTATCCGGCATCCACCGGACGATCCGCAGGTACCGGATGGATAAGCGCATGTGCAGACAAGGAAATCAGCGGACTCGACCTAATTCCGTGGAGCGACCTCAATGCCCGAATTTATTGGGACGGAGACCTCTGCGACGAATATATGGACTCACCAGGAACAGCGCGTGCAGCCGTGGTCTACAAGCCAGGCACAGGTTCACGCCTCGTGCAGTGTGTGGGCGAGCTTGCCAACAGCTCGAAGAACAATGCGGGAGCCATCGGCGACATCCTTGGCGATTGGCGTGAAGAGATGGTTTTGCGCTACGGCGACAATGCCTTCGTCATCTACACCACCAACTTCCCGACGACATACAGAATACCGACCCTTTGGTCCGACCACCAGTACCGCAACGCAATGGTTTGGCAGTCCATGGGCTACAATCAACCGCCTCACAAGTCCTACTTCCTTGGCGAGATGGAGGGCATAACCGTTGCACCTCCTACCAACACCATGACCGGCAGGACGGAGATTGCCAACGGAGGCACCATAACCAGTCAGGACGCACATCTCATCGTGTGTGAGATGAACGACACGAAGATAAACATCCAGGACGGAGCATCGCCTTACATGGTGACTTTCAATGTGCCGTCCAATGTGGAGGGAACAGCCGGAAGCAACACCACAACAAAGGAAACTCCAATAAACTACTCATACTACGCCTGCGATGTGACAGGCGGGGCATTGACCGGAAGCATGCGACTGGTGAAGCAAGGCGACGGAATACTGAAACTGCCGGCAGTCGACATGACCTACACTGGCGAGACCAACATCTGGGCAGGAACACTTGAATTCAACGGCAAACTGAAGAAATCACCGCTGTGGCTCAACCGCTTTGCCGAACTCAACTCCAACGGAGGCGAATTCAAAAGTATCAAGGCAGACTACGGTTCAATCATCCGTCCTGGAGGACCCGACAACCAGGGAAATGTCACAGTGGACAGCACGCTCTGTCTTGGCTTCGGGTCACGCATCGTCCTCGACCTCTATTCCGACGGACTGAAGGCAGACCAAATCAATGCCGGAACAATGCAGATAGAGAAGAAGACATCAAGCGTATGGCAGACCTACGGACCTGCATACATCCAGCCAGTCTTCGAGATTGTGGAACACATGGCAGACGGAGTTTCAACCCTTGAACCGGGCAATTATGTAATAGGAAAAGTCGGCAAGTTGGCTGGTTCACTTGCAAACATCAAGGTGGAAGGGGTGACCGACCTGAAGGTAGGGCTTTCACTCGACAGCGAAGGCAACCTCGTGCTCACCCTCGGAAATGTGCGTGCACCCTCGGAAATCATGTGGACCGGATCTGAATCCAACATCTGGGATTTTGCAAAGACCAACAACTTCTACCTGGCAGACGATGCAGCGAAGACAGCCGACTGCTTCGTGAAGGGCGACATCGTGAACTTCACTGACGATGCACAGAAACTGACAGTAAGTTTGGAAGACGAAGTGGTGGCCGACACAGTGAGGTTCAGCAACTCAACCAAGAACTACACACTCTCCGGCATCGGTTCAATCCAGGAAGGCACAGCCTTTGTGAAGGAAGGAAGCGGAACCGTGACAATCACCACCGACAACTCATACACTGGCGGCAACTACCTTAAGGGCGGAACCGTCATCATTAACTCACTTTCCAACGAAAACAAGGAGACAGGAAATCTCGGATCAGTGACATCTGGACAGAAGTTCACGATGGAGAACGGGGCGACACTACAGAACACCGAATCCATCATCAACGGATCGCCAATCAAGTTCATCGGAACAGAGGGTGGAGTAATCAACAACATCGGCGGATTCACACAGAATGCAGCATTCTCGGGCAGTCTTCTGACAAAGAAAGGTGCAGGATGGCTCACAGTCAACAAAGCTTGTTCGCTGACCAAGATGATAGCACAGGCAGGAACAGTCAATGCCTCAGCCAAGGTGGCAAACTCCATCGAGCTTCAGGGGACAGCGTCGCTCTTGGGAGGCGGATTCCTCAACACCCCAATCAAGGTGGCAAGTGGAGCCAATGCATCGCTGACCACAGTCAACAGGTCAACCACAAACTTGGCTCTCACCGGCGACGGACAGATCACCGTTTATTGCGTAGCCGAGAAGGGAACAAGCTGGGTTGCAACACGCACACCGCTCAACCTCAACATGACGAAGTTTGAGGGAACGCTCGTGGCAAATGCCACTATTGCTACCGACGGCAGATTCACACTCGACACCGGCAACGGCGGACAAGGCTGGACACTCAACATTCCGTCGGGCATCTATGTGCAGAACTCAGGCAAGACCCTCCGCATGGGTCGGCTCACCGGTGAAGGTTCGCTCGGAGGATTCAGCTCATTCTCAAACTCAGCGACCGCATCAGCCAACACATGGCAGGTGGGCAACGACAACACGGACTTTACCTTCGACGGAGTGGTGACAGGCATCGACAAATTCAGCAAGATGGGTAAGTGCAAGATGGCCGTCAAGGGCAAATGGGACAATACAGGAGCAGTGACCGTTTCTGCCGGTGAACTCCATGTGAACTCCGGTGCAGCGCTTGGAACATCCACACTTACCGTTAGCAAGGGAGCAACACTCTCCGGAGTGGGAACTCTCACCAACTCATCATACACTATCAACGGAACTCTCCAGGTAGGTGCCACAGCCACATCCTATACAGGAACGCTCGACATGGGAGGCAAGAACGTGAACTTCAGTTCAACCAGTACTTATCAGACTTGTGTGCGCAAATGTGCCACTGCAAGCAATAATGGATGTGCAGCAATCAAGAATATGAACAAGCTGACGATGAACGGAACTGTGGAAGTGGTGCTCAGCAAGTACTCAGTGCTCGGTGTGGGCGACTCAGTCAGAGTGTTTGAGGCAACTACAGTCACAGGCACACCTAAGTTCAATCTGCCGAACGTTTTCATCTGGGACACCAGCCGCATCAAGGAAGGACTGCTCTTCATCATCGGTTGTCTCGATGTCAACTCCGACGGACTGGTCGACACCCAGGATGTGCTGCAGGTTTACGAGTACATGATGAATCATGAGTCGGACAGCGCTGCAGGCGCCATCGAGGATGTCAACGGCGATGGAGTGGTCGACACCCAGGATGTGCTCAGAATCTACGAAAGCATCAGTGAAGACTAAAAACATTGGACATCAATTGAACGTATAGATACAAGCGCTTTGATTGACAATTGAACGAATAAATATAAACCAAACAAACGCATTAAGCGTCAACTGAACGTAAAAGCATAAGATCAAATGTTCGCAATAGGAATGGACATAGGCGGTACGAATACCGTATTCGGGATAGCAGACAAGGCGGGGAAAGTCCTGGCAGAAGACTCGGTGAAAACCCGGGACTTCCCCGTGTTGGACGACTACATACAGACAGTAAGCGCCCGGATAAAACAACTGTATGAAAAGCAAGGCGTCAAGAAGGTCGACATTGCAGGGCTCGGCATCGGTGCTCCCAATGCTAACTACTACAAGGGCACAATTGAGTTTGCATCCAACCTTCCCTGGAAAGATGCCGTCATTCCGTTGGCAGACCTCTTCTCAGCCGCGCTTGACGGAATGAAGGTGAGGGCAACCAACGATGCCAATGCAGCAGCACTCGGGGAGAAAACCTACGGAGTGGCAAAAGACCTCGACAACTTCATCATGATAACCCTCGGCACCGGAGTGGGGTCGGGCATCGTGGTCAATGGAGAACTGGTCTATGGCCACGACGGTTTTGCCGGAGAACTGGGACACGTAATCGTGAAGCCCAACGGCAGATTGTGTGGCTGCGGTCGCAGAGGATGTCTCGAGACCTATTGCTCAGCCACTGGCATTGTGCGTACAGCCAAGGACTTCCTGCAGACATCCGACGAACCATCGCTCTTGCGCAACATTCCGGAGGATCGAATCACTTCAAAAGATATCTACGATGCGGCAGTGAAAGGCGATGCAATGGCAGTGCAGATATTCAAGGGGACGGGAACCATCCTCGGACAGGCATTCGCCAATTTTGTGGCATTCTCCAGTCCAGAGGCAATCATTCTGTTCGGAGGACTTGCCAAGGCGGGCGATTTCATCCGCAAGTACACTTACGAGGCGATGGAAGAAAACATGATGAATATCTACAAGGGCAAAACCAAACTTCTCGTATCGTCAATCAAGGATTCAGATGCGGCAGTTTTGGGCGCCTCGGCAATCGCCTGGTGAGAAAGTGCATGGAATTTATGCGATGGAGAAAGCCTAAAGTAAAAAATATCATTTTTATTGAATGCTGTTTGTCAATTATTGGCTATCTTTGCAGATAAAATTAACTATAGCAACTAAGAAGATATGAAACCAACACTATTTCTGCTTGCAGCAGGTATGGGAAGCCGCTACGGCGGTTTGAAGCAACTCGACGGTCTGGGACCAAATGGGGAAACAATCATGGATTACAGCATCTATGATGCAATCCGTGCAGGATTCGGCAAAATCGTATGGGTAATCCGCAAGGATTTCGAAGAACAGTTCCGCACCCAGATTCTCTCAAAGTATGAAGGAAAGGTTGTATGCGAACTCTGCTTCCAGGCTCTCGATGCACTTCCAGAAGGATTCAAGTGCCCGGAAGGACGTGTGAAGCCTTGGGGAACAAACCATGCAGTGCTCATGGGCAAGGACGTGATCAAGGAACCGTTCTGCGTAATCAACTGTGACGACTTCTACGGACGCGATGCATTTGCTGCAATCGGCAAGTTCCTCAACGGACTGCCTGAAGGTGCAACCAACAAATACACCATGGTAGGATTCCGCGTTTGCAACACCTTGAGCGAAAACGGTTCAGTGGCTCGTGGCATCTGCTCAACCAATGCACAGCACCATCTCACCGACGTAGTCGAGCGCACCGAAATCATGCGCGTCGACGGCAAAATCTGCTACAAGGACGGAGAGAAGTGGGTGGAGATTGAAGAGAACTCACCTGTCTCAATGAACATGTGGGGTTTCACTCCCGATTACTTCCAGCACAGCGAAGAGTATTTCAAGGAATTCCTAAGCGACCCGAAGAACATGGAAAATCTGAAAGCTGAGTTCTTCATCCCGCTCATGGTGAACAAACTCATCAATGAGGGCACAGCAACAGTTGAGGTGCTCGACACAACCAGCAAGTGGTTCGGAGTTACCTATGCAGCCGACCGTCCTGACACAGTGGCACGTATCAAGGCACTTGTGGAAGCCGGAGAATATCCAAACAAGCTGTTCTGATTTCTTGATTCAGCAAAACATAGTCCCTTCCACTGCACGCAACGAGTGGAAGGGATTTTCCTTTTTAGAACCTGCCCAATATGAGAACATCAATCATAATCCTCGTCAGTCTGATTCTTTGCGAATGCAATGTGCAGGCGCAAACGTTCACCATTATGTCGTACAACTGCGAGAACGCTTTCGACACCATTCCCGATGCCGACAAGGACGATAGGGCTTATCTGCCCGAAAGTCCACGCCGATGGACGCGCAAACGCATGTACACGAAGCTGAAGAACATCGCAAAGGTAATTGCCGCTGTGAGCGAAGAAAAGCCTGTAGACATCACCTGCCTGCAGGAAGTGGAGAACGATACGGTGCTCACCTGTCTTACCCGTCACACACCCCTTGCCACCATCGGCTACGAATACATCATGACCAACTCAGCCGACCAGCGTGGCATCGACGTGGCATTGGTCTATTCCCCCTTCACGTTCCGTCCGCTCAATCATCATGCAATACGAGCCACGACAAGCAAACCTACACGAGACGTGCTCTACGTAAGCGGCACGGCAGGATCTGACACGCTTGACATCTATGTGGTGCATCTGCCGTCGAAACTCAATGGAAAGGTGAGCGAGAGAAATCGTGGGATAGTGGCAAGTGCCATCATGCAATCGATAGATTCTCTCAAGGCAGTAAGGCAACAGCCCCGGATAATCGTGCTGGGAGATTTCAACGATGGACCGGACTCTAAGTTGGGCAAGACCGCATTCAGTTCCCTTACCTGCCTTTCAGCCTCCTATCAGTTGCTGAACAAAGACGAACGCTATAAAGTCGATGGATCGTACAAATACCAGGGCAATTGGGACTGTATCGACCAGATATTCACAAGTCCGAATCTGGGCACATCCCAAGCTTTCATTGCCAATCTGCCGTTCCTACTGGAAGCCGACAGCAAATACGGCGGACTGCAGCCCTCACGCACATATATCGGCTACAAGTACAACCGTGGATTCAGCGACCACCTGCCCGTACTTCTGAGGCTGAGGAGATGAAGACGGAAGCAAGAGGCTCCTGCCATCCGACTCCTAACGTTAGATAAAAGCACAGCAGAGATTTGTTCATCAGCGATCGCAAGCGAGCTGGGATGTAGCATTGCACTCCCGGAAAATATTTGGGGATTCGTCTATTTTTTCGAAAAAACATTTGGTAGTTATTTTGAAAAGACGTACCCTCGCATTTGGGAACGTATTGGCTGAATAGGGAAGCCTATGTCAACGCTCATAAGCAGTCTTCCGCACGGACGACTGCCATTAGCAAAGGACGGCGACTTTCTCCATGCCAGGCGTTTCTCCCAAGAAGTAAGGGTCTGCATCCCCCGGTGCATAGACCATCGACTCAGCCATAGCCCGTGCATCACTGCTCGGCTGGCTAATAGAGATGGGTATGGTGGTGAAAATCAAGAAGATATGATGGGATTATAGGGCTGTGTAGTCACAAATCACAATTAAAAAAAAGGTACCCCCTACTTCAACTTTCACTCTTTCTATAT